>CAYVPM010000070.1:0-5811 GCA_964453475.1 uncultured Saprospiraceae bacterium
GCTGTATTATGCAAAATAAGGATGCAAGATACAACGAAAAAAAGGGTGGAAGTGCTTAAAAGGGAGGTGGAATAAGGGGGAAATTAACATTAGGGCATGTTTTATTGCAAAAAATGGCCGCCACAAGGTGCTTGTGGCGGCCAGAATTATGGGATGAACTGGATAATTAAAAGGATATTACTCAATAGCAGGGGGTTGGCACACAACAGCCTTGGCCATTTGGAGCCACTGAAAACGACTTCGTTGCCAACGGCGCCACTGTTACCCAATAAGGTGCTTGCAATGCACAGTTGAAGGTTAAGGCGGCTGTAATGCTCTGAGAAGTTGGATTGTACAGTGAGAATACACTCGAGCCTGAAATCCCGAAAAAATCCGGACTTGTATCTATCAATTCGCCGTTGCCGCTCACGCCACAAACAGTACAATATATTGTGCCAGAATCTGTGCCACAAATCACCAGTCCAACACCCCGACCAACCGTGATACTCGAACAGGTGCCACTTCTATCAATGCTCACGTTTTGTTGTGCATCTGTCAAGGTTTGTGGAACTGCATTCACTTTCTCTTTTTGGCAGGAATAAATGAATGCTGCACTGAGAAAGAGTGTGGAAATGGCGGCAATTGAAAGGAAGTTTTTCATTTAAAAAAAATTTAAGGGTGAAGATATGATTTAGGTTTAGAGCATTTTGGGCGTTTCCTGCCGGGGAAGTTCTTTACTGGATAAAGATGTTGACCGTTAATGTGGAGTTGTCGATATCGGTTACAATGACTTGGTAAAGGGTGTTTGCTGTAAGTCCGGCTACGGTGTCAAAATTGTCAAACGTGTCGTTTTTGTACACGACTTGGTTGGTGCCCAAATCCACGACATCGATGTGGTATGGCCCATCAACAGTGGAGTTCCAGTCCACCTGGGCTGTCCCTGGAGCGACTTGAACCGCTTTTAAAAAGGTCATAATACAGGGAGATTGAACAGGGGACGACAAAGGTTTGGCAGCGGCCGCAGAAATGGGGGCGGCGAAAACCGCGATCAGGAAAATACTTTTGATCAAGTAGTTCATAATAAAAGTGTTTAATGTGAAAAAGATATTGTTAAAGCGTGTATTGATCGGCTGATGGGACAAAAGTCAGGGCGCACACCTGTTGAAAAAAGAACATGTTCTCGGGATTTTACCGGATAAATAACAGGCCCCCGTTGCGTTCTAGTGCAACGGGGGCCTGTTATTGGGCTTTGAAGGGCGTTTTTTTATAGAAAAGTGTAACGCAATATGCTGTTTTTTCCAAAAATTTGGGTTTGGGCTAAGTTTTTCTCTCGCCAAGTTCCCGGGCTTTTTCAAGGAGCCAGGCGCGGTCAGCCACCAGCTTTTTCTCGTTGATGCGTTCGATCATTTTAGAGGCACGGCTTTTATCCCGTGTTTTAGGCGAAAGGCTGAGTTGACGGAGGACGTTGATGAAATTGGTATGGAGGTCATGCAATGTATTTGAAAAAAGATTACGGCCCGCCCGGCTGATAAACATTTTAAACGCATCAATTTTGTACGGAAGCAGGTCGGAGTCTAGTTCGTAGTAAATTTTCAGCTCCAATCTTCTGGCAAGTAGATGGTAAAAGGAATTGGAAGAGCCAAAGGGAATCATGTCAAGCGCGTCCTCCCATCTTTTTTCCGCAAACAGAAATATTGCCTTGTTCATGCTGTAAAAATCATGTGTTTCGTTTTCGCCGGTTATCTTGCCTTTGTGATTTTCAATAAACTTATTAGCCCATTCAAGGGCTTTTACATTCAATGCTGTTTGGGTAATATTGAGAAATGCAACGGGCGGGATTTCACCGTTGTAATAAAAATAACCTTTTTCAAGGTTTTCAATATGGATTTGATGCAGGATGGGCCGCAAGTGGTAATGACCTCTTTCAATCAGAAAGGAGCAGAAATTTCTCAGGTGCGAATAAAAACCTGCCAGGTCTTCCTTGCCTATTTTTTCAGAATTGGATTGCAGGAGGGCAACCAGCTCCTCGAATTGCGCAATTTGAGGAACATCTTGTTCCAAAAGCTGATGGATCTTTCTTGATATATTATAATGAATGCTGGCCTCTTGAGAATCAAAAGGGATATTATCTGCCTTGAAAATTGAAGGAGTAGAAAGCCCGGGCAATGAAACCACTTTTTGCTGCAACAGCAATACATTTTGCAACCAAATACTGATATTCATATAGTAATTATCCAAATATCTTAGTGCATTTGGAATGGTAAGATCTCCCTTGACCTTATTAAAATGCTGCTCCCATTGGTACTCTTCAAACGCCAAATCAAATTGAAGTTCAATATTTTCAAGTGTATCGATTGGAGCGTCATAGATGCCCTTTTTCATTTTTTCAAGCTCCAGGATATACCGTTTGTTCAGTCCGCGTAAACGCAGGGCCGCCAACAAATCTAGCTCACGCCTTGATTCAAGCGCATCGGATTTATACCGTTCAAGTACAAGAAACAATTGCAAAAGCTTTTTGAGTTCGGTGCCTAACTTATCCAGTTTCCCTTGTATGAATGGCGTATTTGGGAAAACTTCCTGAAATATGAGGTCCTTATTCAGGTTTTCTAAGGTATTGCCACGCTTGGCTTCTGCCAGCTTATCAAAAAGAACAACGAGGGATGTTGCGTTGGGGCCAGTGTTGAAATAGGCGCTTCCCAAGAAATTTTTGAAGGATTCCAGCTCCGAATTTTCAAATGTATCAATTACCTCAAGGATGAATATATTTAACATGCTTTTATTTTAATAGAAAAAACTCCAAAAAGTGTTACACTTTTGAATCGCCATCCGACATAGTTTTGCACTCAAGTTTTACGGTTTACAAATCAACATTTCAAAATTCAGTCACAAAATAAACACATTTTTCATTATGGCAACGAGATTCAAACAACACATTATCCTCATTTTGCTATTATTTAGCAGTTTGATGTACGCAAATGTCAACCCTGTTGAACCAACGAAACCAAATCCTTCAGAAGCATCTGAAACTGCTTGTCTGCTGCCGGCGCCCGCGATGTTTTGGGTAAATAATGTTGGCACCACTTGGGCACAATTGAGTTGGACGCCTGTAAGTGGCGCCTTTCAGTACCTGATTATCACCAGGGATGTTCCTTTTGGCAACGTCCTCAATGTACTGTATATCAGCGCTGCTTTTAATTCTGCGACAATAACCCCTTTGCCACCGGGCACAACGTGCCAATCTGAAATTTGGTCCGTTTGCCAAAACGGCGTATCGGGGCCTACCTCAAGGTTTTCGCCGGAGTTTGGAACTCCAATTCTGGATGTTCTTGAATGTGGGGTTTGGAACACGGAAAACCTTATTCCTACCAGCTGCGAAATGGGGCTGGAATGGGCAAACGGATGCGAAATTTCTAATGACGAAAATATTGGTGTAGCATTCAGGGTTTCCGATGATTCTAGCAATCCGTCCAGTTGGCGGTATTTCAGGGTTTCTAAAGAAGGCGACATATTGCATGTTATTAAACACCCTAATAATCATGGAAGCATCAACTGGAATTTCGTACTTGCTAATGCAGGGGCTAATGTTAAGGTCACAAGAAACGGCGCTGAAGTCGGACACTTTTCCACCAATGCTCCATCCGCTGGAGGTATAAAAAAACTCTACTGGACAGATGGTCCACCTACTAGAACATTCATTCGAAAAATGAACGGATCAGTTCCTGGAAACTGTGAGCCACCGGAGGGCTTGATATTTGACGGATCCTGGGTGGATGAAGTAGATGATTCTGAGCAATATCTCACCGCCACCCCCAATCCCTTCACCAACTTCCTGGACATAAAAATCCCTTATGCTACTGAAGAAAACGATGTACTGATGAGCCTGTATGACCTGCAAGGTCGCCTTGTGATTTCCATAAAAGTACCCGGCGGCAACCAAACGCAAAGCATCTCCACACAAGACCTCAAGCCAGGCCTCTACTTCCTACGTGTAGATACCGGCGACAAATCCGAGACCATTAAACTTATCAAAACGCAATAACTACTTCGATTTGAATTTTAGTAAAAGTGGGGGCCAGGCTTATGCCAGGCCCCCACTTGGTTTTTAGGGCAAAAAAAAAACCGCCTCATCTTCATGCAGAGAGGCGGCAAAGCAAGTATACTATGATTCGCCTGATTTTTGTGATTGACATTGATTGAATCAGCTGATCATTCAAAATCACTTTAATCACAGTATAACAGTGACTATTCCACAATAGCAGCATCTTTTGGGCTAGCAACCGCTTTATGGGATGTCTTGAACGCCACCCAGCCGGGAGGATCGCTGGAAAGCAGCCGGCATACGTTGATGACCCGGACGCCATACTCCCTGTCAGGCTTGAGGTTCTGCAACACCATGCTATTATCTTCTGTAAAGGCTGTCCACATCAATGAACTGTCAATCTCCGAGGTATTGGTACCCATGATCCACTCCACCTCGTAGCCCATGCTTTCCGGCATTTCATCCCACACAATGGTGGCCGAACTGCTGGTAGTGGAGGCAATGGAAATCGTATAGGGGGGCAGGCACATGCAGCGGTCAGTAGCACTTGCACATAAATTGGAGCCCTTGGCCTGAACTGCAAGGCTTTCTTTTTGACAGGCTTGGAACAAAAAGCTGCAAAACATGGCTGCTGCCATTAATGTGTGGAAAGTCAATTTTTTCATGTCGTGTTGTATTATGAGTGAAAAACTGGAATGAATCAGCATTTCTTTCGCTGACAGGACAAAAGTCAGCGCGACAGACATGGAAAAATATAACAATTTCAAGGGCCTTTTCTGCCCTGAAAAACAGGCCAAAACGATATATCTAGCCTAAAACCTGCATTTTAGCTTTCTGAAGGCGGTTTTTCGCTTGAAAAATATAACGTGAACAGGATGGCATTCCAGCGCCAGTAGCCTGAAGGCAGTGCTACCAATCCTCAAAGCCCCGCACATTTAAACATTCCCCAACCGTAAGCCCGCCCTTTCTAGCCACCGCCAGGCCATACTTTACCACTTCCAGACCCGCCATACTGTGCGCATCCGGGTTGATGCTGATGGGAATGCCATGTGCCAATGCTTTGGGAATCAAGGTGTAATCGATGTCCAGGCGATAGGGATGTGCATTGAGTTCTATGGCGACCCCGTGTTTTTGACAGGCATCAAAAACGGCATCCCAGTCGAGCGGATAGCCTTCGCGGCTGAGCAGCAGTCGGCCTGTGGGGTGGCCAAGAATTGTGGTGCGCGGGTGCTGGATGGCCCTGAGCACGCGCTCGGTGGCCTTTTCAATACTCATGCGCAGGTTGGTATGCACGGAAGCGATGATGAAGTCGAACTTTTCCAGAATGGCATCTTCGTAATCGAGTGAGCCGTCGTTCAAAATATCGCTTTCTATGCCTTTCAGGATACGGAATGGCCCCATTTCAGCATTCAGGGCATCTATTTCGTCCCATTGCTGCTGCAGACGCTCGGGCTTCAGGCCGTTGGCATAAAAAGCGGCCTGGCTGTGGTCGGTGATGCCGATATAGCTGTACCCGAGCTCGCGGGCGCGTTCGCACATCTGGCGCAGGGAGTGCATGCCATCGCTGTAGGTCGTGTGTACGTGCAATACACCCGTTAAATGTTGTTGTTCAATGAGTTGTGTGCCGGGTTTGGGCAGGGTAGGGGAGGCCGATTCCCGAAGTTCAGGCACGACATACGCGGTATTGGCTTTTTCAAAAACTTCTGCCTCGCTGCGCAAACCGCGAAACTCCAGCCCGGCATTTGTTGCCGCAAAGCCCTTGACAAACGCTTCGGAGCCGGTGAGCCGGAAAA
>CAYVPM010000070.1:5821-8665 GCA_964453475.1 uncultured Saprospiraceae bacterium
CTTGGAGCCGAATTCCTCCGCCAGGCATTGGTGAATGATGGCTTTTGAGCCGCTTTCCAGTTTCACTTCAAAACGCTTGTCCGCCTCCTGTTCAAGTGCCATTTTTTCCGGGTCGAAGATGGCGGTGATTTCTCCGTTGTAACCGACAAGCACCTCCACCTGGTTCACCACCGGGCAGCGCCGCCGCAGCTCGCCCACGGGCGCGACGTAGGCGCCGGGTAGTTTGTTTGTTATCTGCCCGCACACAAACTCCGCCAGTTCATCAGCAAGGTCTAAATGCAACTTGCCGCGGCTTTTTTGAAAATAATCAAGCTTTTGAAGCAGGTCTTGCTGCGTTTTCAGGCCGAAGCCCTTGTACTCTACCAAGCGGTTTTCGTTGCAGGCATACCACAGTTCCCCTACCGATTCGATGCCCATTTCCTGCCATACCTGCCGTACTTTTTTAGGCCCGAAACCATTGATTTCCAGCATTTCTTGCACCCCTTCGGGAGTTTTTTCGCGGTACTTGTCCAGGTTTACCATGCGTCCGGCATCCAAAAGCTCCCGGATTTTTCCTGAAATGGCGTTGCCCACGCCCTTAATGGTTTTGATATCCTCGTCAGCCATTTCGGCCAGGGGTGCATCGAGCTTGCGCAGCGCCAGGTAGGCGTTGCGGTAAGAACGAATGCGGAACTCATCTTCCCCGTGCAGTTCCATCAGGTTGGCCAATTCGTCAAATGCGTAGGCTATTTCTTTGTTTGTCATCCAATTACAGTGTTTCCGCCAGTTGAATAAAATAATCCATTGTTTCCGGATTGCGCATGGAATCCGGGTTGTAGGCTTTGTCGAGCGGTTTGCGCTGCAGTACTTTTTTTACAGGCGTTTCCATTTTTTTGCCGGAGATGGTGTAAGGAATGTCGGCGATTTCCAAAATGGCATCCGGTACATGGCGTGGGCTATAGGTGTTGCGCAGCGTTTTTTTGATGTTGGCGATGAGCGTGTCGTCCAGTACGGCGCCATTATTCAACACAACGAACAAGGGCATCCAGTCGGTACCGTCTTCGTATTCCAGGTTTACAATCAGCGCATCCTTGATTTCTGGAATCTGATCTATGGCCCGGTAGATTTCAGCGGTGCCAATACGCACACCTTGCCGGTTCAGGGTAGAATCGGAGCGCCCCAATATCATCAAAGTGTTGCGGCTGGTGATCCGCAGCCAATCCCCGTGCCGCCAAACACCCGGAAAATCTTCGAAGTAAGAACTCCGGTATTTGGTTTTGTCCGGGTCGCCCCAGAAAAAAATGGGCATGGAGGGCATAGGCTTTGTCACCACCATTTCTCCGACCTCTTCAACAGGGACAGGCTTCCCGTTTTCACCCCAGCTTTCCATACAGCAGCCCAAACTGCGGCATTGAATCTCACCCTGGTACACGGGTAGCAAAGGGTTGCCACCCACCCAGGCAGTGCAAACATCGGTGCCACCCGCCATACTTGTCAACCAAAGGTCGGTTTTGACATTTTCATACACCCAATCATAGGCTTCTGGCGGCAGGGGAGAGCCCGTTGAGCCAATACTGCGCAGCGCGTTGAGGTCGAAAGTATCCTTCGGCACAATGCCCGCTTTCATACAGCTCACCAAAAACGGGGCGCTGGTGCCAAAATGCGTGATTTTTGTTTTTGCCGCCAAATCCCAAAGTCCGTTCATATCGGGGTAGCCAGGGCTTCCATCATACAATACAATGGTAGCGCCAGTCAAAAGTGCCGCCAACGTGAAATTCCACATCATCCAGCCAGTGGTAGAATACCAGAAAAAACGCTCTCCGGGCTGCACATCGTTGTGGAAGTGCAGGTATTTCAGGTGTTCGAGCAGGTTGCCGCCATGCCCATGGGTGATGGCCTTGGGAATGCCCGTGGTTCCGGAAGAATAAAGCACCCAGATCGGGTGAGAGAAAGGCAGGGCTGTAAAAGTCAATTCAGCCTTTTTATGCGCTTTTTGGATGCTATCCCAGCTTTTCACCGATTTTCCCACCTCTTTTAAGGAGGCTTCAGGATCCAAATAAGGTATCAACACCACTTTTTCTACACTGGGCAAAAGGCTGCAAAGCTCCCTTACCGTATCCAGCTTGTCAAAGTCTTTTCCCCCATAACGGTACCCGTCCACCGTAATCAGGATGCGCGGTTCAATTTGCGCAAAACGGTCGGCAACACTTGCCGCGCCAAAATCGGGTGAGCAGCTCGACCAAACAGCGCCGATGGAAGCTGCTGCCAGCACTGCCACAATGGCGTGGGGCGAGTTGGGCAGGTAGGCAGCAACCCGGTCGCCTTCCCGCACCCCGGATTCCTTCAAAAAAGCAGCGAAGGCTGCGGTCTGCTGTTCCAGCTCCGCCCAGCTGATTTCTGTGGCCTCATTTTGTTCGTTCTTGAATATGATGGCGGGGTGCCGGGTGTTTTTTTGCCTGAAAACATGCTCGGCGTAGTTCAGGGTTGCCCCTTCAAACCATCGAAAATCGGGCATCTTTTCGCCGCTTAATACGGAATGATGCGGTGTATGGCTGATAATGTCAAAATAATCCCACAAGCTTTGCCAAAAAGACACAAGGTGGTAACAGGACCATTGCTGTAGCGCCGCATAACTGTCAAAATCAAGGTCTTTTTCTGTGCGCAACCAGGAAATGTAGCGGTGAAGGTGGCTGTTCCGCTGCGTCTCTGGCGTCGGCTGCCACAGGCGTTTTGGTGTGTTAATCATGCTTTCGGTCATGGTGTTTAGTTTTGCGCTACAAAGTTCTCAAAAAAATAGGGAAATCTGATGCATTTGGGCCAGGCTTATCGCGCTTTTAGCCACATGAGCAGCGACAAATCCCCAAT
>CAYVPM010000071.1:0-8641 GCA_964453475.1 uncultured Saprospiraceae bacterium
CGTCAATGAACAAAAACCGCCACCTTTATCCAGTGTTTCCATAATATACTTTCTGATTCAACATTCAATTTTCCACCATGCTCAGCGCAAGCAACCTCAGTAAGCATTACAAAACCGCCAACGGAAGCGACCTGGCCGTTTTGGAAGACGTGTCTTTTGAACTGGCCCAAGGCGACACCTTTGCCATCGTCGGCCCCTCCGGTTCGGGCAAAACAACGTTGCTTGGCCTGTGTGCCGGGCTTGACCGCGCCACAAAAGGATCTATTTCCCTGAATGGTATTGCCTTGGACAATCTGAATGAGGATGAGCGCGCAGCCGTGCGCAACAAGCACGTTGGGTTTGTGTTTCAAAACTTCCAACTGATCCCTACCCTCACAGCCCTCGAAAACGTGATGGTGCCCCTCGAACTGAGGGGTGATTCCAAGGCGGAAGCTGTGGCACGGGAATGGCTGAGCAAGGTGGGGCTCGGCGACCGCCTCGACCACTATCCGGCCCAACTATCGGGTGGAGAGCAACAGCGGGTATGCATCGCACGGGCGTTCTCCAACGCCCCCCAAATACTGTTCGCCGACGAGCCGACGGGCAACCTGGATGCCGAAAACGCCTCCGGTATTGTGGACTTGATATTCAACCTCAACCGCACGGCTGGCACTACTTTGGTGCTGGTGACACACGATCCCGAACTTGCCAGCCGCACCCAGCGGGTGCTGCGTTTAAAAGGAGGCAAAGTGGAGTCTATGGGGTAGATGCTTTCCGGTACACCAGCATTGGCGCCTTGCTCACAAAAGAGAAGGTTTCCGACTTGCTGACGCTGAACAATTTGTCGAACCAGGTCAGGTTGGCATTTCTAAAAAACACAATCAGGTCAGGTTTAGCTTTTTTGCAAAAGGCATTCAGCTGCACTGCAAAACCGGAATCCGTATCCAATTTTTCCAAAATCACCTGGTTCAGTTCCGGATATTTTTTTTGCCACATCTCGGTAAGTATAGCAGCATCAAGTTTTATGGCAATCGGGTTGTAAAAATGTACCATATCCACTTGGGCGCTAATGCTTTGTCCCAAACTTGCAACCAATTTTAACTGTGGCTCCAGATTTTCTAAATCCGAGGCATATAGTACCTTTTTAATGGGATGCGCCCGGTATGTGTGCGGCACTGCCAATACCGGCACACTCGATTTCAAGATTACATTGCTGGTATTGGTGCCTACAATCTTGCGTAACTGCCCGGCACCGCGTGTGCTCATGCAGACAAAATCAAATCCGTTTTTCTCCGCGTAATCCAGGATCATGACTTCCGGGTTGAGATCATCTACCACCACCGTACTGTAATTCCCCGGGGCAACATTAAGCGATTTGTACACTCCCTCCACGAATTTTTTCAGTTTTTTCAAATAGACATCTGCCTGTTTATGAAGGGAATTTTCAATCCTATCCCGAAAAACAGTGGTCGGAATAAGCGCCTGAAAACAATGGAAAAACACCAGTTCCATATTTTTTTGCGCAGCCAGTTGAATGGCAAAACGTAAACCTGCCTTGGAGTGGGCAGAAAAATCGGTGGTGACGAGTATCTTTTTCATGTAGCGTTTTTATTGTTTGTGCAAAAATGCCCACTCCTGGTGTTGGTTTTCGATGATGCACGTCAGAAGTGCAAGTGACTTTCGAAAAAACATCCTTTTCTTCGCAGCAACTTTCACGTCCTTTCACCCACCATGAAGCAATATTTCCCGTTTCTGTTACTCTTTGCGATGGCAACGCTCCGCGCGCAAAACCCCATCCAGTTGATCCCACAGCCCGTTGAGGTCACACAGACGCCCGGCAGCTACAGCCTTTCAAAATCTACGACCATCAGGTACAATCATTCCGATGCTGCAACAGCAGCCATAATGCTGGCGCAAAAACTGGACGCAGCAACAGGACTGGTAATAAGAGCGGAGGAAGGTACTAAGGGCAGTGTTCAGTTCAATATGAACGCATCTCCTGCGCCACTGCTGAGCAAGGAGGGATACACGCTAGAGGTAACAACGAAAGGCGTTGTGGTAAGTGCGAACGAGCCAGCAGGCCTGTTCTACGGCATGCAAACCTTGCTGCAATTGCTTCCCAAGGAAATCGAAAGCAAAAAACAGGTTAATGCCAATTGGGTTTTGCCCGCCGTCAGCATCACCGATTACCCGCGTTTCCCCTGGAGGGGCATCATGCTCGACGTGAGCAGGCACTTTTTCAGCAAGGAACACGTCATGGCCTATATCGATGAAATTGCCCGCTTGAAATACAACACCTTTCACTGGCACCTGACCGACGACAACGGTTGGCGCATTGAAATAAAATCACTGCCCAAGCTCACGTCCGTGGGCGCGTGGCGCGTGGCGCGGGCGGGGCATTTTGGCGATCGCGAAGACCCAAAGCCCGGCGAACCGGCTACGTATGGCGGGTTTTACACCCATGAAGACATCAGGGAAGTCATTCGTTACGCAGCGGCGCGCCACGTGACCATCGTGCCGGAAATAGACGTTCCGGGGCACTCCATGGCCGCCATCGCTGCCTATCCGGAACTGAGCTGCACCAAAAACCCGAACACTTTCGTAAATCCCGGGACAAATTTTGCCGATTGGTACGACAACGGTACCTTCAAAATGAAGATCGAAAACACCCTCAACCCCTCCGATGAAAAGGTGTATGAATTCTTAGACAAGGTATTCGGCGAGGTGGCGGCGCTATTCCCAAACCAATACATCCATGTCGGCGGCGACGAGTGCTACAAAGGATATTGGAAAGAAGACCCTAATTGTCAGGCATTGATGAAAAAGCTGGGCATCCGGCACGTGGAAGATTTGCAGGGTTACTTTATGGGCCGCGTGGAAGGCATTTTAAAGGCAAAAGGCAAAAAACTGCTGGGCTGGGACGAAATCCTCGAAGGTGGTATTTCGCCCAATGCAACCGTAATGAGCTGGCGCGGCGTGAAAGGCGGCATTGAAGCGGCGCAGATGGGCCACGAAGTGGTGATGACCCCTACTACCCATGCTTACCTCGACTATACCCAGGGCGACCCGACGGTTGACCCGCCCATTTACGCCAGCCTGCGCTGCAAAAAGAGCTATAGCTTCGAGCCTGTGCCGGAAGGCGTAGACCCCAAATACATATTGGGCGGACAAGGCAACCTCTGGACAGAGCATATACCGACCTTGCGCTATGCACAATATATGACCTTCCCTCGCGCCTGGGCTTTGTCGGAAGTGTATTGGTCGCCCAAAAGTGCCAAAAACTGGGAAAACTTTGCCGGAAGGATGGAAAGCCACTTTGCCCGCGCCGATGCCGCAGACATCAACTACAGCCGTGCCGTGTACGATGCGATGGTAAAACCGATGAGGAAGGACGGGAAACTGTGGCTCGAAATGGAGGCAGAGGTGCCAAACCTGGACATTTATTTCAGCATAGACGACACCATGCCTGACAGCCATTCTACAAAGTACGTTGCGCCGATAGCATTGCCTGATGGACCAATTACGCTGCGGGTGGTGACGTATCGTGGTGGGAAGCAAATGGGGCATTTGATTACATTAGGGAGGAAGGAACTGGAGGCACGGTAACGCGACTTTAATGTCGCGCTACCGTGCCGTATATTTGGCTCTGAAACTTAAAAACAAACAGCCCATGCATCGCATCATTACCTTCCTCATTTTTGTCTCTCTCTGCCTCCCGCTCCACGCCCAAGAACTCAAATGGACGCCCGAAGGCGACGGCTTTTTCCGCCAGGAATCCGGCCAGATCGTCAAATCTACCCTGCCAGGCATGGAGAAAACTGTGGCAGTGGCCGCAGCGCAACTGACTCCCCCGAGCCAGGAAAACCCGCTCAAGTTGCGCAACTATTTCTTTTCCACCGACCGTCAATACGTGCTGCTGTACACCAATACCAAACGCGTGTGGCGCTACGATACTCGGGGCGATTATTGGGTATTGAACTTAAAAACCAACAAGTTGGCACAATTGGGAAAGGGCCGGCCCGAATCCTCGTTGATGTTCGCCAAATTCTCGCCCGATGGCGCACACGTTGCATACGTGAGCGAGCGCAACCTGTACGTGGAAGACCTCGCCTCAGGCAAAATCAAACAACTCACGCAAACCAACGGCGCCAAAAAATTGATCAATGGCACTTTTGACTGGGTTTATGAGGAAGAATTCGATTGCCGCGACGGTTTCCGCTGGTCGCCCGACAGCAAGAGCATCGCCTACTGGCAAATAGACGCTGGACAAATCCGCGATTTCCTGATGGTCAACAACACGGACTCCATCTACGCCTTCAATGTGCCGGTGGAATACCCGAAAGTGGGCGAAGCGCCCTCGCCGTACAAAATCGGCGTGGTGCAGGTTGCTTCAGGTAAAACCACCTGGATGCAGATCCCCGGCGACCCGCGCCAGACTTACGTGCCACGCATGGAATGGACGCCCGGTGGCCAGGAACTCATGATCCAGCAGCTCAACCGCAAGCAAAACGAAACGCAGCTTATGTTGTGTCAGGCCAGCACCGGCAAATGCCGCACAATTTATACAGAAAAAGACCCCGCCTGGATCGACCTGCAAGCCGACGGGTCCGATGGGTATTGGGACTGGATCGATGGCGGCAATGCCTTTTTGTGGACCAGTGAAAAAGACGGATGGCGGCATATTTACAAGATTTCTGCTGATGGCAAGACGGAGACACTGCTCACCCCTGGCGCGTTCGATGTCATCAGCCTGAAACGTTTCGATGGCAAAAACGGGCTCTTGTATTTCATGGCTTCTCCCGACAATGCTACCCAGGCTTATTTGTACAAGATCCGGAAAGACGGCCGAAGTCCGGCCGAACGTGTTTCACCAGCCGGCCAGTACGGTACACATGGCTACCAGGTTTCGCCGGATGGGCAATTCGCCTTCCATACATTCTCCAACCACTACACGCCACGCGCCTCCGAGTGGGTGCGCCTGCCCGCGCATACGGCGCTTGAAGGCGAAAAAGCCATTCCCCAGCAAATAGCAGTGCCATCCGACGCATCCGTATCCTTTTTTCAGGTAACAACCGCAGACGGTATCACCCTGGACGGCTGGATGGTGAAGCCCGTTCCGTTCGACCCAGCTAAAAAGTACCCGATCGTTTTTAACGTTTATTCAGAGCCTGCCGGCGCCACCGTACGCGACGTGCATGGCATTGCCAACAACCACCTCTACCAGGGCGACATGGCCAAAGACGGCTATATCTACGCCTCGCTCGACAACCGTGGCACACCTATGCCCAAAGGACGGGCATGGCGGAAGGCCATTTACCGTAAAATCGGCATCGTCAACATCCGCGACCAGGCGATGGGCGCCAAAGCCATGTTTGAAGCATATCCCTGGATAGATACCAACCGGGTAGCGGTGCATGGCTGGAGCGGCGGCGGCTCCGCTACGCTGAACCTCCTGTTCCAATACCCTGAAATTTATAAAACAGGCATCGCCGTGGCTGCCGTGGCCAACCAGCTTACCTACGACAATATTTACCAGGAACGCTACATGGGGTTGCCTCAGGAAAATCGGGAGGATTTTGTGGCTGGCTCACCCATTACTTATGCCAAAAACCTGGTAGGCAACCTGCTCTACATCCATGGCACGGGCGACGACAACGTGCACTACCAAAACGCAGAAATGCTGATAAACGAGTTGGTGAAACACAACCGGCAGTTTCAGGTAATGCCCTATCCGAACCGTTCGCACGGGATTTATGAAGGGGAAGGGACTTCGGAACATTTGCGAACGCTGTTTACACGGTATTTGAAGGGAAACTGTACGCCAGGGGCAGCGGATATGCGGTCTTGAACCGGGCAATTTTATGATGGCGCGACTAATTCAAGCCTTATCTTTTCCTCTTTCATACCCATCCGTTTTAAAAACCGAAAATGCGAGGCAATTGCCTGCGGCAAAGTCGTGTGCTGGTAAGGAAGCTGGAGTTTGGCGGCCGATTGTTGAATCATTGCTGAAATCGCAGGATAATGGACATGGCTGACATTGGGAAACAAATGGTGCGCCACATGCGCATTGAAGCCTCCAAACAAAAAATTGGCCCAATGTTTTGTCGCGTGGTAATCCAGGGAGGCAGCCATTTGATGACCTGCCCAACTGTGTGTCAATTTTCCCTTTGCATCAACCTTGTCAAACAGGGTTTCTTCCACAAAATGCGAGGGCGCCAGGCAAAAAATAAAGGCGTAAGATTGTGCGAAATGCATGACAATAAAACCCGTCAACACCTGCCAGCCATCCAGGCTCATGCAATACAGCGGCAATAAGATCATATAGCCAAGGTAGGCAATTTTCCCAAGGAAAAAACGCCATATCTCCTGTTTGGGGTGATGGATATCCCGCAAATTAGCCAGGCGTTTTTTCTTTAAAATAAGCCAGTCTTTCAGAAAAACCCAAATCAGGCTGTAAAACAGGTAGGCGACTGGTGCATAAAGGTATTGCCAGCGATGATACGCCTGCACAGGTTGGTTGGGAGAAAGCCGAACCACCGGGTTATCATCAATATCTGCGTCGCAATCATCCACATTTGGGAAAAGGTGGTGGGATTGCACGTGCCGCAATCGCCACAGGTAGCCATTAGCCCCCAGCAACCCGAAGCACAGGCGAAATATCCAGTCATTCAGCCGCTTGTTTGTACTGAGGGTATCGTGTGCAGCATCATGGCCTACATTTAGTCCCAACAGAATGCCTGCCAGGCCCAGCATGGCCCAGACTGCCAGAGAGCTCCCAAAAGACAAGTTGGCAAATAACAGGCTCAAGTACAAACCCAGGTACAAACCACCGTACAAAAAAGCCTTGAACCAGACCAAATTGCTGGCAAAGCCACTTTGCCGATTCTGTTGCAAATATCTTTCCACCTGCCTTTGCAAGCGCTGGTAGAACAGGTCATGGACGGTTTCTTGCTGAAACTTAATCGTTTTCATGTCCATTCAGGTTTTTGCAGGGGTACTGGTGGAATTGTGCCCAAATCATACAAGTGCCTGAAATGCGAGCGCAGTCCGGCCCACCAGGAGGCTTGTTTATGCGGCACATGGTACAATTTTGCCGTTTCAATAATGATCCTTGAAATTGCCCCGTAGTGCACATGGCAAACATGGGGAAACAAATGGTGGGCACAGTGGGCATTGAACCCGCCAAAGAAGAAGTTCCATGCTTTGCTGGTCGGGTGAAAATCAAGGCAGGTATCCATTTGGTGCGTCGCCCAGCTTCCAGGCAAAAAGCCATCGGCATCCCTTGGCGGAAAATTGGCCTCCTGCGCGTGGTGGTTCATGATATTGGTAAACAGAAAAAAGTAGGACATACAAATATGAAGGGCCAAAAAACCCAGCAGCACCGTTTGCCAATCGAGCCCAAACCAATAGACAGGCACAAAAACCAGATATCCCAAGTAGCATATTTTAAACAGAAAAAAGCCCAGCACTTCCAGCCAGGGATGTTTCATGTTCCGAAGGTTTGCCAGGTTTTTTCTAAAAAGGTAGGACAAATCTTTCACAAACACCCATTGCATGGTATAAAAAGCATACAAAAACGGCGCGTAAAAGATCTGCCACCGATGATGCGTCAGCAAGGGGCGGTTGGGCGACAAGCGTATCAGAAAATTGCTGTCGATATCCGCATCGCAATCATCCACATTTGGGTACAAATGATGCGACTTTACGTGCCGTATTTTCCAGAGGTAAGCATCGGTGCCGAGTGGGTTGAACGTGAGGTAATAAATGGCTTTATTGAGCCCCGCATACGGGGTCAGGGAATCATGGGCAGCATCATGGGAGATGTTAAAGGCTATCAGTAACCCAAGTATGCCCATCAATCCATAGAGCAATATTACTGCCCAGGGGGCAAATCCGGCTATCAGAATGGAAGTGTAGACGCCCCAGTAGGCGCTGATGAAAAGCAGGCCCTTAAAAATCATCAGCCCGTTGCCGAACTGGCCGTTGGGCGTTTTGATTAAATAAGCTGCAACACGCTCCCGCAGCGCCTGGTAAAAGGGGTCGTCCTGGTTTTTAATGCGAAATCGGATTTGTTTCATAGCAATGTTTAAACAAAGGTAGTGGGCAATACTTTTTGGAGAAACAGACACAAATCAGCGCATCGGATGATTTTTGCCACAGCATCGCCTTGTATTTGTCGCCTATTGCCGCATTGATTACCTTGCAGCGCAGCCGCACCACCCCTTAATTGGCAACACAACGTAATAAATGGTTGTATAGTCAACGTAAAGTGCTCGTGCATGTAAGCATGCTACAATCAATTTAAAATCAGGTTTTTGTTTTACCCGCCGAAGCCCTTTTTCAGGGCGTAGGAGGTCACTCATTCATTCAAAATCACTTTAATCACCGTAAATAATGCCCATGCTTGCCTTAAGCTTCCTCCATAAATCCCGCTCCATCGCCCCGCCCGGCTTCAACCGCTGGCTGGCGCCGCCTGCTGCCCTGGCCATCCACCTTTGTATCGGCCAGATCTATGCCTACAGCGTATTCAACAAACCACTGACGCAGGCGATTGGCATTACTGAATCTGCACCGGGCGATTGGTCGCTGGTGCAGGTTGGTTATGTTTTTTCCATTGCCTTGTTTTGCCTCGGCGCAGCGGCGGCGGTGTTCGGGCGCTGGC
>CAYVPM010000072.1:0-8602 GCA_964453475.1 uncultured Saprospiraceae bacterium
GCTGCCTTGAGGTTATCCGCGATCACTTGGGCGGAGCGGCCTTCGATGTGGCGGCGCTCCAGCATGTGTACGACCTGGCCGTTTTTGAACAGGGCAATGCTGGGGGACGAAGGGGGATACGGCGCAAGGTACTCGCGGACTTTCGCCACGGCTTCTGTGTCGACGCCGGCAAATACAGTGTAAAGTTTGGCCGGTACTTTATCGTTTTGCAGCGACATTTTTGCGCCTGGGCGTGCCATGGCCGCTGCGCAGCCGCAAACGCTGTTGACCACGACAAGGGCCGTGCCTTCATGGTTTTCCAAAAGTTGTTCTACAGCATTTGGATCAGAAATTGATTCGAAACCAAACTCCGTGAGGTCTTTTGCCATTGGTGCTGTGAGTGCTGGTGGATACATGATATAATGCAATTGAATGTTGTGAATGGAAGCGGCGATAGGTCGCCTGAAATATGCGCAAAGGTAAACAGCTAAAACCCTTGATTGTTCCTGCTGGGCATTTTATTGCGCTGAAATTCGGGCACCTATTGCAGCTTTTTTATCAAATCCCTGGATTCTTCGTAGTGGTCGGCTCCAGATTCTATGTATTGCAGGTTGGATTTGCAGGCTTCGTAGTTTTTTTCTTTTAGATAACTGAGGGCGATGTACCAGTTGGCTTCGCTGCGCAAGGCTGATTGCCCGAGCGCTATGGGCGCTAATGCTGCCCTTGCTTCTGCAGCGCGATCCAATTCAAGCAAACAAATCCCTCGATATAATTGAGCGGTAATGTTGCCGGGATCCGCTGCGACAATCTGGTCGAGCGCATTTAATGCTTCAGTATAGTCTTTATCTGCAAATGCCTTTTCTGCTTTGTTGATGGATGCATCGGCCTGGCCGCGCACCGTGAGCGAAAGGGGGGCATGTTGGGCGTACTGCCGGTATTCCGGCAGGCCTGTTTGATTGAAAAACCATACAGCGCTCAACAGCAGGACAAGCCCGGCAGCCACCGCAGCAGCCCAGCGTTTCCAGTTGAGTTTTGCTATCATCACCGGCGCCGGGGCAATGCTCTCAGCGTTGCCTTGCTGAAAAAATTCCTTCTCCACGGAGGCCAAAATGCCTTTGAATGTTTTGCGCTTCGCTGCCCGGCCCGGGTATTCCGCCATGGCCTCGCGCAGGGAAAACTCTTCGGCAAATTCGGACTCTGTTGCCACGCGTTCGCGCACTTGTTGCGCTTCGGCCGCGGTGAGCAGGCCGTTGAAGTAATCGTTCAGTAATGTATTGTCTTGCTTGTTCATGGCTTTTTTCTTTATTAATTCTTCTGGCCAAGACGGGGTTGTGTCAAAAGGTTGAGAATTGAAAATGTTGCCAAACTTTATTTCGATTTTCTTGGCCAAGACCTTCCAGGTTTTCAAAACCTGGAAGGTCTAAGCGCTCGAACGAAATTAAAATCGGTTCGTTTTTCACAGCCAGGTCTTTTGACACAACCCCGTCTAAGCACTCAACAGCATTTACCCAATAACAAGGCTGCGCCAGCGCTCCGTACAGGCGTTTTTGCGCCGGTACAAAGTATCCACACTGTTCATTTGCAGTTGATCGGCCGCTTCCTTTGGAGAAACGCCGCCCGACAGCAAGCTGAGCAGTTGGCGGCATAATTCGCTGAGCTGCGCAAAAGCAGCGCCGAGGCGCTCCTGTTTTTTTTGTTCAGCCAGACTTTCTTCCGCCAATACCAGGGCATCGCTGTCATTTTCTTCATTATATCGGAATTCCTCTGTTTTCCTTACCTCCGTTTCACGTCCTTTTTGCCGGAGCCTGTCAACATATTTTCTGGAACAGATTACGTGCAGTAAAGCGCCAAGCGGGCATGTGAGCACAAACGCCGGGTTTTGGGCTTTCTCAAAAACCGCCATAAGCCCCTCTTGAAATACGTCGCGGGCATCATCTGCAGCCCCGCCGCGCGCCAGCACCCAGCGCAGCACTTGTACAGAATGTAGCTTGTATATTTCCCGAATCAGCCGCTCGTCGTTGCGGCGCAAGGCTTCTATGTATTTTTGGTCACTGTGCATAATGCAGGGTCGGAGGTATGGAAAAGGTAGCGGAAAGGTAAGGAAAAGTGGGTATGCAAACGCTTGCCAAGCCCGCAGCCATTCAAATTCTGGAAGATGCAGGATGTGTTTTTGGAAGAAATGAGCAGATTTTGAAGCATGTTAATGAAACTTATGGCCGCACTTTTCCCGACATTTGCCCTAAATCATACCAACTACATGAAGCAATTTGCCATCATCTGCCTGCTCCTCGCCCCGAACCTTCTTTTTTCCCAAAAAAAACCTGCGCCAATTTCGCTTACCCCCGATGCCCCCAACTGGATGAAGATGATGCAGGGCGAAAGCCCAAACGTATTCGAGATTCAAAAAGCCTACGCTGAGTATTTTGAAAACAGGCCTTTTGAAAAAAATACCTATACCCAGTATTTCAAGCGCTGGATGCACTGGGCGCGGCCCCTGGTGCAATCCGATGGCACTGTGCACGAACCAACACTGGCTGATATGGCTATGTTTGAGGATGCCGCACTGAAAGCCCGACCATCTTTAGGCGCCGGGAAGGACTCGGCTCAAAAAGGCGCCGGCTGGACCTTCCTCGGCCCCAAACAAACATTCGATACCGATGGCCTGAAAGAAGTGACCTGGCAAACCAATGTCTATTCTATCGATATTTCGATTTCCAATCCCAACATCCTGTATGCAGGTGGTGAAACTGGTGGCGCCTGGAAAACCATCGACAAAGGCCTCCACTGGGAGCTGTTGACCAAAAATATTTCACATGGCGCTTTTGGGGCGATAAAGATCCATCCAACCGACCCGAATACCGTGTATGCCGCCACAGGTGGAAAAATCATAAAAACCACCGATGGGGGCCAGAATTGGACCACCGTCTACACCGAAAACAACCTCTGGGTCAATGATATAGCCTTTAAGATCGACCAGCCTGATATCGTGCTTGCCGCCAGCGATCAGGGGCTCCTGCGCTCAGGCAATGCAGGCGCAAATTGGACAAAAATCCATGCTCAACAAACCTGGGCCGTGGAGTTCAAGCCAGGCGACCCAGGCATAGCCTTTTGCATTCGAAAAAATGGCAGCGGCTCCGATTTCCGGTTGTCTACCGATGGTGGCGCCACCTTCAACAACGCCAATGTGGGCTGGTGGGTACCTGGCGCCGGCCAATCGGTTACCGGAGCACATATTGGCGTTTGCCCATCCAATCCCAGCAAAGTGTACGCCTATCTCTGTGGTGAAGGCGGCAATTTAGGCGGATACATTGGTGTGTTCAAAAGCCTGAACAGCGGTGCTTCCTGGAGCAACACCAATCCTTCCAACGCCATCGGCCAGCCCTATTCCATCCCCAACCATACCAACCTGATGGATGCGAACGGGGTGGATTGGTTTACACAGGGATTTTATGACATGGCCTTCATGGTGAATCCTAATAACGACAACCAGCTCATTGCCGGCGGTTGCTCCTGGTTCAAAAGCAACAACGGTGGCCAAACCTGGGAAGCGCTCGGTTCTTATGTCGGCGGGCTTTCCTGGAGCCATCCCGATATTCAGGCTATTGCGGCCAACGGCAACGACCTTTGGATTACCAGCGATGGCGGCGTGAATTACTCCAACAACTTTGCCCAAAGCATCGAGGCGCGCATGAACGGCATTTCAGGCTCCGACATGTGGGGCTTCGACAGCGGCTGGAACGAAGATGTGCTCGTCGGTGGGCGCTACCACAATGGCAATATGGCCTGGCACGAAAGTTTCCCCGAGGGAAAATACTACCGCATGGGCGGCGCAGAAGCCGCAACCGGCTATGTGAACCCCGGCGACGCCCGCAAAACCTATCACTCCGACATTGGCGGATACCGGTTGAAAGGTGGATTCCTCGATGGGGTAAGTTATTTCCCGGTCGGCGCCTGGCCCAACGAGTCTTACGCCTACTACGCCAATTCAGAAATGGCCTGGGATCCCCGCTGCTGGAACATCGTGTACACGGGCTCCGAAAACAAAATCTGGAAAAGCCTGGATGGCGGCACTTCCTATAAAGCGCTGTACACTTTCCCGGGCAATACCGACAACAAAGTGTACGACATCGAAGTGAGCCGTTCCAACCCCAACGTGATCTATTGCTCCCAGTGGGATGGCACCGACGATGCCATGTGGAAAACAACGAATGGCGGACAAACCTGGAGCCAATTGACCAAGCTTCCCCTGCCCAACAACAACGACCGGGTAAAAATGGCACTCAGCGCTGAAAACGAAAATGTGCTTTGGGTGGCCGTTACCTATGGCTCCAATGGAAGAAAGATTTACAAAACAGTGGACGGCGGCGCCAGTTGGATAAACTTGACCACGCCCTTATTAAACAACATCCGAATCGCCAATATAATGGCCCAATACGGCACCGATGGTGGCGTGTACCTGGGCACCAATGTGGGCGTTTTTTACCGGAATAACAGCCACAGCGATTGGCAACCCTACAGCCAGGGCTTCCCTGTTTCGGCTGAAACAAACAAGCTGAAACCATTTTACAAAACCGGGAAAATCCGCAACGGATGCTGGGGCTTCGGGGTTTGGGAGTCTGATCTGTTTGAGCCATCGGCCACCATCGCTCAACCCATGGCCAGCGCGCTGGAGACAGGTTGCTCCCGCGACACGGTCTATTTCGACGATTATTCGGTGTTGAATCACAACGGCGCAACCTGGGCCTGGAATTTCAGCCCGGCGCCCGCCTGGGTAAGTCCTGCCAATATCCGCAATCCCAAAGTGGTATTTGGGGCATCCGGTACCTATACCGCTACCTTGACGGTGAACGGAATTTACTCCAAATCGCTGAGCATCAAAGTCAACGATGCCTGCCGGGCGGATACCATACCGGGTTCAGCGGTCACCATCGGCGGCAACGATTCGGAAGATTACGTTGCGTTGCCACCCCTCAACCTCAACACGAATACCCTCACTATCACAGCCTGGATAAAACCCGATGGCATTCAGCCGGAATACAGTGCTATTTTTATGCACGACGGTACTTCCGCCGGATTCAATTTCCTGCCTGGAACCAACCGCCTAGGCTACCACTGGCCCGGTGGCCAATGGTGGTGGGACAGCGGTCTGATAGCCCCCGACGGGGTGTGGAGCCAGGTCGCCATGGTCGTAGAGCCAACGGGCATAACCCTGTACCTGAACGGGCGAGGCTCCCGGCACAACATCACCCCGGCAATAGTGAATTTTGACTCCGGAAACCGTCTCGGCAACTACAGAGGATGGGGTGGCCGCTTTGTAAAAGGAAGCATCGATGAAGTCTGTATTTTTAATAAAGCATTGACGCAGAATGAAATCCGGGAACTCATGCACCTGACGAAAGACCCCGGCCAATTTCCAAGTTTGCAGAGTTATTATCAATTCAATGAAGCTTCCGGCGTCGTGCTGGACAAGGTTGGAGTGCGCCATGGCTCTTTGGTCGGCCCGACTGTAAAACGCGAAAAATCAACAGCACCGGTCGGCAAAGGCGTAAGCAAGCGCCTCAACGTTGTCGCCGGGAAAAAGCGCTTCAGCTTCGACGGTACCGGACTGACCCTGGCGTTTTCTATCGCCAGCACCTATCCCAACGGAGAGGTTGTGGTGAGCAGGCTCAGCGTGCCACCCGATACATTGCCCAGCACCCCGTACCGTTCTTTGTCGGATTACTGGATCCTTCAGAACTACGGCACCAACGCGACTTTCACGGCGCCAACGGGAATCTGGTTTGAAAAAATCGGTTCCATGCCCGCCGATTTGCCCGCCGACTCCTGCCGGTTGTGGCGGCGAGGTCCGGTCGCGCATGGCCCGGCATGGCAACACCTGGATAGCGCTGATGGCCTGCTGGAAGGACCGAATGCAGTGCTGAGTTTTACAAGCAACAACCAGTTGAAAACAGCAGGCCAGTTCTGGCTCGGCTTGCCCGGCTTGATTGATGCCCGACCTGCACTGGCCCAAAGAACTGACGCAGCTTTAGAAAACACTGATTTCCGAATTTTCCCCAACCCAATTGCGGCAGATGGTATTTTGCAATTGTCCACAAGCACGTCAGCGGCTTGCACCTTCCGGCTTTTTGACGCGAAAGGGCAACAGGTACGGGTGTTGAAATTTATAGGGAATGGCGCACTTCTGCTGAACGGGCTTTCGGCAGGTACTTATGCTTACAGGATTGAAAATGAAACATTTATGCGCTTTGGTCAAGTGATTGTCACATCGCCCAAATAGCCCGCCGACAGGATTTTCAACATTTGTGTTCAAACCAACGCTATGACGCGCATTCAAAATTTTATCGACGGCAAATATGTCTCGCCTGTCAATGGCCGCTACATAGAAAATTTCGCGCCTGCCACGGGAAAAGTTTCCGGTGAAATACCCGATTCTGATGTTGCCGACGTTGACCTCGCTGTTGGCGCCGCAAAAGCCGCCTTCCCCGCCTGGGCTGCCATGCCCCTGGAAAAACGGCACGACATCCTGCGCGCCATTTCCGATGGCATCCTCCAAAACCTCGACCAGCTTGCTGAGGCTGAGAGCGCGGACAGCGGCAAAACCATTCAAACCGCCCGCACGATCGATATTCCCCGGGCCGCCTTGAATTTCAAGTTTTTTGCCACGGCTTTGCTTCATTTTTCCTCGGAAAGCCATCATCAACCGGGGGTGTTGAGTTATACCCTGCGCCAGCCCATTGGCGTGGTGGGCTGTATCTCACCCTGGAATCTTCCGCTCTACCTTTTTAGCTGGAAAATCGCGCCGGCACTTGCGGCCGGCAACTGTGTCATTGGAAAGCCTTCCGAAATAACGCCGCTCACCGCCTATTTGCTGGGAGAAATTTGCAACCAGGCTGGGCTGCCCCCCGGTGTGCTCAACATCCTGCACGGCCTTGGACCCAGTACCGGGGCAGCTATCGTCAGTCACCCGGAAGTGAAAGCGATTTCATTCACGGGCAGCACCCGGGCAGGGGCAGAAATAGCCCGCGTCGCCGCGCCGATGTTCAAAAAGTTGAGCCTGGAGCTGGGCGGTAAAAACCCCAACATCATTTTCGCAGATTGTGATTATGAAAAAATGCTCGATACTACGGTCCGCTCCTCTTTCAACAATCAGGGGCAGATATGCCTCTGTGGCTCCCGGATTTACGTGGAAAAAAGCTTGTATCCAAAATTCAAACAGGATTTTGTGGCGCGGGTGCAAAAAATAAAAGTGGGTAACCCGGCAGACGCCAGCAACAACCTGGGCGCTGTGGTATCAAAAGCACATTTTGAAAAGGTGCTGGGCTGTATCGATTTGGCAAGAGACGAAGGCGGTATCGTGCTTTGCGGCGGCGAAGCCATTCAGTTGCCCGGCGAACTGGCGGGTGGCTGGTACATTGCCCCCACGGTCATTGAAGGGCTACCCACGCATTGCCGGACGAACCAGGAAGAGATTTTTGGCCCTGTTGTTACCATACAACCTTTTGAAAACGAACAGGATGCGCTCGAAAACGCCAATGCGAGTCCGTATGGCCTCAGCGTGACGCTTTGGACAAGGGACCTGGGGCGCACCCACCGTATGGCTGCGCAATTACAAGCGGGCATCGTATGGGTGAACACCTGGATGCTGCGCGATTTGCGCACGCCTTTTGGCGGGGTAAAGAATTCGGGGATTGGCCGGGAAGGCGGCTGGGAAGCGTTGCGGTTCTTCACGGAGGCAAAGAATGTGACGCTGGAGTTGTGACAAACCCGTTTAGGCTTAGATATGCAAAAACCGCCCGGCCTCGCGAAGAGGTCGGGCGGTTTCAATATTTGTTCGCTAATTTGGATTTGAAATTTGGACGCTCACTTGTCTCCCAATTATACTATGATTCGCCTGATTTTTGTGATTGACAATGATTGATTCAATTGATTTTGAATTGATTACAAATATCGGCATGCACAAAACCTGGCGACGTGAGGTATAAATGCCCAGATTATCAGCTTAACGCATGGTTTCCAGCGGCAAAAACTCCTCTACACCGGAGTCATTACAACTGTGCATCCAATGTAAATCGTCTTTTTCAAGTCCCATGCGCAGGCGATTGATGTATTTTTTCAGGCGCGTACCCACCGGGCGGTGAAATTCGTCGACCGGAGGAAGCTCCAGGGTGCGGTCGCGCCAGGTGATGTCGCTCACATGGCTTACCACGGCAGCAGTGCCGGCGCCAAAACATTCCTGCAAAGAACCGCGCCAGTAAGCGTCGGTAATTTCTGCGAGGCTGATGAGTCGGTCTTCTACGGTGTATCCCCATTCTTTCAGGATGGTGATAAACGTGTCGCGGGTGATGCCGCGGAGGATGGTACCGGTGGTAGCCGGGGTGACTACCTTGCCATCCATCACGAAGAACAGGTTCATGGTGCCAACTTCCTGCACGTATTTCTTTTCAACGGCGTCCATCCACATAACCTGGTCGTAACCGTTTTTCTTGGCGCGCATGGCAGGGAGGAGGGATGCGCCGTAATTTCCGGCGCATTTGGCCTCGCCGGCGCCGCCTTGTGCGGCACGGGTAAAGACCTCCTCAACCCACAGTTTAACGGGCTTTGGATAATAAGGGCCTACAGGGCC
>CAYVPM010000073.1:0-8597 GCA_964453475.1 uncultured Saprospiraceae bacterium
TGAACAAAAAATCTGCCACCTCAATTCATAGGTCATTCGCCGGATGCGGCACTAGTAGGTCGGTAAAGCGGACAAAAAACTTGTTTATTTATACTGAATATCCGCTTATTGTGAATTGACTTCGAAGAAGTCAATTCTATGTGTACTGTTTTCGATATTAGGTTCATTTCTCCTTCACCACATAGCGCACATAGATCACATAGCGTGCAAAGTCCAAAAAACTATGTGCACTATGTGCGCTATGTGGTGAAAAATAATGCACTATGGGTCATCGCCTAGAACACATAGGTTGACTTCTTCGAAGTCGGCACACAATATGCGGATAGTCAGTTTATTTATTTTCCAAAATTTCGGGATGACTCACGTTTAACACCAATATTATGCAGCAATTTGCGCGCCCTCCACCGCCAACACCTCCATCTTCTCCGCCATAAGCACGGGGCATTTCACCGAATTGGAAATCAGGCAGTATTTATGCGCTTTTTCCGCAATTTTGGCTGCCGTTGCTTCCTGTTCCGGTGATTCCAGGGCAATTTTGGGAAAAATGGTGACTTCCTTGAATCCGAATTTTCCATCGATAAGCGCCACTTGGCCGATGGCCTCGCAGCCAATGCCAACGGGGTTGAAACCGAATTTGTCGGCCAAAGCCTGGTAGGTGTTGACAAAGCAGCCGGCAATGGCAGCCAGGAAATAGGTTTCGGGCGACCACACGCCCGCAATGCCATTGGGGAACTCAGGCGGGGTGGCACATTCGAGCTGCATGTCAACGCCGGGCGATTGGATAATGCTAACGCGATTCTCGCCTTGCTCGGCGGCCACTCGGTATTCAAATTGTGTGCTTTTTTTGTCCATTATACCTTAATTTATGTTGAATAAAACAAAGGTGCAGTACTTTAAACAACGCTTTTATGACCCTGGTCATACTGGTCGAAAACCCTTGTCAACATCAAAGCCGATGCGCAAGGGATAGCGCTTTAGATATTGATGAAGATCAAGTTCCCCTCTAAGCGCCGTCATTTTCCAGGCCTCCACTAGCTCCTACCTTTGTGCCATAACTACGGAAAGCCAATTCAACCGATTCATTGTTAACTTTTAAAAAGGAAGATTTATGTCACTCATTAAATGGAACCCGGAAAGCAGCTTGTTTCCATCATTTACGACCTTGATGGACGATTTTTTCCAGGATAATGGATTTAAAAACTGGAAGGGCGTTTCAATCCCTGCCGTCAATATTTCTGAAACGAAATCTGCTTTCAAGCTTAGCATCGCTGCACCAGGCTTCAAAAAGGACGATTTTAAGGTGGAGGTCGTAAACGGTGTCATGTCTATTTCTGCCGAAACCAAAACAGAGAAAACGGAAAAAGACGAGCGCTATACCCGTCAGGAGTATTCTTTCAGCCGCTTCAGCCGCTCGTTTACACTGCCTGACAACGTAAATGGCGATGGCATCGTAGCAGAATATCTGAATGGCGAATTAAAAGTAACGGTGCCAAAGGCAAAGGTGGAAGAGAAGCCAAGTGTGCAGATCGCTGTAAATTAGGCTTTATTGCTGAGCCAAAGCATTTCAGGGGTTGTTGGATCAGGTGTGGCTTCAAAAACGAACAGGTTCTAATTCGTTCGAGCGTTTAGACCTTCCAGGTTTTGAAAACCTGGAAGGTCTTGGCCAGGAAAAGCGAAATAAAATTTGACTGTTTTTTTGATGACGCCCCATCTGGCGCAACCCCTGATTTAGTTTGCGCGTTCAAACTCCACCCAAAACACACTCCCTACCTCCGCCTCGCTCTCGAAACCCACCTTGCCGCCCATCATTTCAGCGTATCGCTGCACGATGTAGAGGCCGAGGCCAGTGCCTTGGGTGGTGTTCGCCGCGTTGCTGGCACGGAAAAAGCGGTCGAACAGGTGCTTTTGCTCAACTGCCGGGATGCCGATGCCCTTGTCCTGTACGCTGATCCTGATTTTTTCGTCGTTAACGATACTTTTCACGACAATTGGTGCTGCTTCCGGCGAGTATTTTATTGCGTTTGAAATCAGGTTGATGAGAATATTTTTGGTAAGGTTACAATCGAGGCACACCGTGCTTGGTCCCTCGTGCAAGTGTTCGAGCTTTTGTCCAGGCTTCAGGAGGTTTCCCAGGCCTTCAAATACTTCGGCAACACATTCCTGGATATCGGCATCTTCCATGTCCACCGAAATCCGGCCCTCTTCCAGTCGTCCGAGCGAAAGGAATTCGGAGAGTATGGTATTCAAGCTCTTTACTGCGTTTTTTATGCGCTCAGCGTGCTTATTTATGTTTTCCATATCCTGTCGCTCGGCATATTGCTGTACCAATCCGGCAGAGGACAGCACTGAAGTCAGGGGCGTGCGGAACTCGTGGGAGGCCATGCTCACGAAGCGGCTTTTCAGCTCCCCCAATTCACGTTCCTTTTCCAGGGCAGCAGAGAGTTCATTTTTGGCTATTTCTAATTCCTGGGTGCGGTTGGCGACCTTGGTTTCCAAACCTTCGTTTAGCTCCCGGAGTGCATCCGACAGGCTGGCCAGTTCCTGTTTTTGCTTCAAGATGGATTTTTCATAATTCTTCCGGTAAGTGTTGTCTACGACAAATGCCACCACAAATTCGCCCTCCTGGTTTTTGAATGGGCTCAGACTGACTTCCACCGGAAACTCCGAACCGTCTTTTTTCATGCCGAACAAGTTCAGGTCAGTGCCCATGCTGCGCGGCTGAGGCGCCTGGTGGTAGTGCCTCCGGTGTTCGGCGTGGTTTTTGGCAAAGCGGTTTGGAATAAGCGATTCTACTTTTTTACCAATCAGTTCACCTTTTTCGTATCCAAACAAGCTTGCCAATGCCGGGTTTGCCATGATAATCGCGCCTTGTCGGTTCGCCATCAGGATGCCGTTGGTGGCAAATTCAAAAAGAGCCTCAAACCGGCCTTCTTTTTGTGCCTCGTCGTCGCGCATTTGGATAAAACGGATAGCAAAAAAAGTAGCGGCCCAAAAGGTGACGATAACTGGTAAACGCGTCAGTGTCATTTCCGAGAGCGGGACTTCATGGGGCTTGAATGCCAAGCCCAAAATGGCCAAGGTGGTTGTGACAACGGCAAGGAGGAGTACATCGCTCTTTTCTTTAAAAGAAATGGACAAAAAATGTGCTAACAAGTAGGCAGAAACCAGATCGTATTGCCGGGGCAGCAACACGTCAGCCAGAAAGATGACAGGCACCAAGAGCCAAATCAGCCGGGCAAAGCCATTGTTGAGTTTAGAGAAAGCCATGTGGCAAATGTACGGGATGTTGGTGACTGGTGATTAGTGATTGGTGATTGGTGATTGGTGCACAGCCTACCGTGGTTTGGAGGAATTTGTTTTTCAGCACCTTGACGCTTGATGTTCACTTTCGTGATGTGCCACCAACAACTAATGGCCAACAGCCATCCGCCGCGCTTTCCAGCTGCCCATCCCAACCCCGAATAAAACAATCGAAATGGAACTGATTGGCATCAGTATGGCAGCGATCAGTGGCGACAACTGTCCGCTGACCGCGATGCTTAGCCCGATCGCATTGTATAAAAATGCCACGGCATACGACCAGTGGACGATTTTGACCCCAGCCCGCGACAGTTCCACAAATTTAGGGAGGTTTTGAAATTCGTCGGCATGAAGGATGGCATCGCAAGCGGGGGTGAAATTGTTGGTGTTCTCCGCTACTACTATGCCCAGATCGCTTTGGAGCAGGGCCCCGGCATCGTTGAGGCCATCGCCGACCATCAGGACGTGATGATTGCGCTCCTGGAGTTTTTTGATAAAATCAAGCTTGTCTTGCGGGGATTTGTTGAACAACATGGTATTTGGATCTGGGAAAAAGGGGGCGAGGCGTGCGGCTTCCTGGTTTTTATCACCGGATAGCAGCCAAATGTTTGTGTGCTTGGCCTGCTCCTGGCGTTTGAATCTTGTGGAATAGCGCCCTGAAGGGCTTTTTTCGGGCGACCTGAAGGTCGCGCTACCGATGGACTTAAAGTATCCCAGCACCTCGGCGAGTCCGTCGCGGTAGCGGCTCTGGATTTCATAATAGCCTAATATTGTGTCGTTTATGGCGACAAAAACCCCCGCTTTTCCGCTGTAAGGATTTGTATCGTTGTTTTTTTCCACCACAACAACAAAGTCTGCCGAACCAATTTTCAGCGCCAGGCCATTGACACTGCCTTGAATGCCCAGCCCCGGCTTTTCTTCAAACCAATCGGGCTTTTCAACAGGCACATTGGCCAAGGAATCATAAATCCAGCGGCTCAAAGGGTGGGCGGAATGGCGCACCAGGGAGCGTATGGCGATCTTTTCAAGGGCGTTGGGCTGTTTCCCATGAAACTGGAACGATTGCTGGGCGATGTTGGTGATGGTTCCTGTTTTGTCGAAAACCACGGAATCTATGGCCGCAAACGCTTCCACAACGTTGATGTTTTTCAGGTAAAACCGCTGCCTGCCGAGGATGCGCTGGATATTTCCAAGGGTAAAAGGAATGGACAAGGCCACGGTGCATGGGCAGGCCACGATCATCACGGCTGTGAAGGCGTTGACGGCCGTCGCCATGTCATTGGCCAACAAGCTCCAGTACAAAAACGCGCCGCCGCCCACAGTCAGGATAATCCATGAAAAGATGCGTCCTGCCTGGTCTGCCAACTTGGTGGCGCTGCCTTTTTGCGCGGTTTTGAAGGCATTATCGTTCCACAGCCGGGTAAGGCTGCTTTGGGACACCCGGCGTAGCAGCGATATTTCGATACTCTCACCGATTTGTTTGCCGCCGGCATAGATGCGCTCGCCACTTTGTACTTGCACCGGATTGGCTTCACCTGTCACAAAACTGTAGTCCACCCGGGCTGAGCCTTTCAGCAAAATACCGTCTGCCGGGATTATTTCATGGTTGCGCACCAAAATGATGTCGCCCGGCACCAGGCGATGGATGGAAACGGGTTTTTCTTCTTCGCCCGTTTTCAGGGTTGCCGCCACAGGGAAATAGGACTTGTAGTCGCGCTCGAACGACAACTGATACCAGGTATGCTGCTGAAACCAGCGCCCGATGAGGAGCAGGAAGGTAAGCCCGGCAAAGGAATCGAGATAGCCCGCGCCCGTGTGCGTGAGGATTTCCCAGATGCTGCGCCCGAACAGCGACAGCAGCGCCAGGCAAAGCGGAATGTCAATGTTCAGCTGCCGGGTGCGCAAGCCCTGCCAGGCGGAGATGAAATAGTCCTTGGCGCTGAACAGCAGCACCGGCAATGCGAGGGCAATGCTGATGTAGCCAAAAATATGGGAGTACCAGCTGAAAGTCTGCGCGTCCATACCCACGTATTCCGGGAAGCTGAACAGCATGATGTTGCCGAACGCGAAACCTGCTACTCCGAGTTGATAGGCGAGCTTTCGGCTTATTTTCGGTGCTTCGGTTTTGTCCACGTCGCCGAGGTTTATTTCCGGAGGATAGCCGATAGAGCTCAGCAGGGTCGCGATTTTGCGCAGGGAGGTTTCTGATGGGTCGAAAATAACTGTGGCCGTCTTCTTCAAGAAGTTGACCCGGGAATGCGACACACCCGCGTCCAGCTTGTACAGGTTTTCGAGGAGCCAGATACAACTAACGCAATGCATTTGCGGCAGGTAGAACGTCGCCTGGCTTTTGTCGGCACTGCTGAATTCCAGCAGTTTTTCCTGCACTTCGGGGTCGTCGAGGAAAGCATAGGCTTTGGCGTGTTTCGGGTTTTTCAGGCTGATGCCCGCGTTTTCATCCAGTTTGTAAAAATCGCATAGCCCGTGCTCGTTGAGGATTTCGTATACCATTTTGCAGCCTTCGCAGCAGAAAGGTTTGTCGCCGATGCGCAGGCGCGTGTCGGGGCAGGCTTCGTGGCAGTGGAAACATTGGAGGTTTTGGATGCCAGCATTTTTAGGTTGAACCAGGGCGGATGTGGGCATGAAAAGTGGAATTTGGGCAAAAATAGGGGCCTAGCTGTTCACGGTAAGCTGATCTTTGTCATCAAGTTGGGTGATGATGGTTTTTTGAGGAGATTTATGGTTTTTCCATAATTAATTTTGGGCGTTTCTATGATTATCACTTTAAAGCCCGGCGTTTCAATTCGATATGAATAAACACATCGGAAAAACAAAAAATTTACAGTAATAAATTTGGCAAGTCCTACACTTGCCGTATTTTTGCCATGTTGGAACACGTTATCTTGCTAATCCTGTAATTGCCTGACCCAGTACTGCCGTTTTTGAGGCCCTCAACCAGTCTCACCCGCCGATCCGCAGCGCCAGCTGATGTTATTTCCAGAACCAATTTGGCACTCGTTTGTCGCCGACGAATTTGAAAACTTCCGTCTTTTAACCCGCGTTCCAGTCACAAACCAATGTAACCACAAACCAAAATGACCAATGAACCTCGCTATTATCGAAGCAATCCCCTTGCTACTTCGAGCCATTCACCTTGCAGTCGAATCCAATCCTGAATTCAGGGTTTGTTACCATGCGCCGAATTTCCAAAACCTGGAGCAGAAAATTTTGGCCTTTCAACCAGACATTCTTTGGCTGGATGCGGCTTTGCCGGAAGTACAGGATGGAAGTGCTTTCCTGGCTATCCACAAACAGCATCCTGATTTGAAAATCCTGCTATTTGGGCTTGGCGAAACAGCTCCCGAAATTCGGAAGTACTTCAAACTGGGGGCAAGCGCCTATTTACCAAAATCTGCGGATGCGGAGGAAATACTTTTGGCTTTGGATTGCCTTAAATCAGGTGAGCGGTACTTGCCGGAATCCATCAACAAGGCTTTGACAAATTGGCTTACAAATACTCCACGTAAAAAAAAACCGGTTAGTAAGCTCACGGATCGCGAGCAGGAAGTGTTGCAACTGATCGTGGAAGAGTTTACAACCTGCGAGATTGCAAAAAAGCTATTCATTTGCCAATGCACGGTTGAAACGCACCGGATAAAATTGATCCAGAAACTAGGGGTGAAGAATGTAGCGGGTTTGGTGCGGGAGGCGGTACAGCAACAATTGTATGTAAGTTGAACAAAAGAAAAGCCATCCATGAAAACATGGATATTTTGACAATCCATACTTTCATGGATGGCTGAAATTAGGACAGTCGGTAATTTTGCTCTGAACCAATTGAGTTCCTACAGGAACGTGGCATCACGTTGTGGCCTTTTTCCAGAAATGAAGCCATCGCACAGGATTTGTTCCTGCTTAGTTTAACCCTAATCATTAAACCCGTTTTTCTTTAAAACAAGGATTTTTTACCTTATATCCACTTTTGGTATATCCAAGAGCTTAGCTCCTTTTGTCAAATGATTGATAAAGCCATAAAATTTATTGTTGACGAAATAAACGAAACCATCGTTGACAATCTCACAACCGACTTTAAGGAGAAGGTGATTGCGGGCAATATTTCACGCCTCGACGCTGGTACGGATGCCAGCAGTGTTGATTTGCAAACGCAGGTAGTGTTGACCCTGGTCAATATCGAGGAAGAACCAACATTGAAAAATAATTCTACCTATATAAAAGTAGGGGAAAATGTCACAAAAGTGCGTCCTGTACTGTACCTGAACTTATTCCTTTTGTTCAGTTGTGCGGAAAAGCAATACACTTTAGCACTTGGGAGGATAAGCGAAATCATACATTTTTTTCAGAAAAAGAATGTGTTTGAGCCTGGAACAACCATACTCCCGATGCCGGAAAAGCTGGACAAGATCATTGTTGAATTGTACAGCACCAATTTCGAACAGCAGAACCACTTGTGGGGCATTTTGGGCGGCAAACAATTGCCTTCCGTGATGTACAAAGTGCGGCTGGTATCCATTTCCTCGCAAGGCTCATTGAGCAGCGTGATCAAGTCAATTGAAACCAATGAACCCGAAAATTGACCATGAAAAGCAACTTCAAAATATTGTTCAGCTTATCCATGCAACACAATTTTTATGTGGGCAACTTGAGCAGCGATTTCTCGATTGAGGTGGCTAAATCCAGCCTTGAAATGCTTCGAAATCATGGAATGGGGGTTAAGATATTCCCCGAAAGCGCTATTGTTTATTTCGATTCAACAGGCAACAGCAACCAGCCAAAAGTACCCTTCCATAAATTCGTACCCATCACTTTTTACCTGCGGTTAAAAAACAGCGACTTCTTTGCCAAAACAAATATTCCTGCGCACAAGCAGTACAGCTTTTATTTTTCCAATTTCGATTTAAACGGCGCCGAACGGAAACCGGGCGCCAATAGCGCCAAAGTTGCGCTCCAGGATGTCGACAATTACATCCAGGTGGCGCCACAAGGGCCGGAATCCGACGTCAGTGCCGAATCCGGCAGCGTGGAAATTCGTCCTTTTTCCCCACTTAAAGGTTTCTCAAACGGGATATCATTCCCCGTGAATGGCCCCACAACCCGCGTCAAATTTCCGCAACCTGGATTATTTCAGGTGGCCAGTACGCCGACATTAGCCAACCCCTTGAGGTTTATTGACCAGGCTGCTGTACAAAACAAGCCATTCGCTATCGTACAGATTTGGAAAGGCCCCGATACCGATTATAGCAAAACCGTTGATTACGCGGTTCCCTGGGAGCGCGCAC
>CAYVPM010000074.1:0-8523 GCA_964453475.1 uncultured Saprospiraceae bacterium
GGCGACGATACAACCAATAAGTTCAAGGGCGACAACCCTTCGGAAAAAGTCATGGGGCTTAATTTTCAGTTGCAGTACGTGGCCCCACCCAATTTCCGCTGGCCCGAGAACCGTATTTACCTGGAGCCGGGCTACCGTGATTTCGACGGAGACGGAATCAACGACTATGGTTCTATCAGGTTTGATGGCATTGATGGAGAATGCCAAGTCATCAGCGGAGCCACGCAGGAGGAAGTCTATAACAGCGGTGAGGTTATTTCTGAGTCTTTTGCCCTGAACTATTTAACCATTGGTTTTTTCCAAGTTACTGAAGAGGATGGCCCCAAGCACGTCATGGTTGGGTTCAGCAACACCAGTAACAAACTGACCGATATGGAAATCATCCTGTGGCTGAACCCTGTCACCAACGAGGTCAACACATCACTGTTGCCCTTCCTGGAAGCGGGCTTCCGCGTAGTGGGCATCGGCAACCCGTTCGGGTTCGGAGGAACGGTAACTGCAGGAATCATTATGCGCCACATGAACACGGGCCGGGTCATCGTGGTGGGCGATGGGCCGGGCTTTCAGGGCGGCAGCGACCCAACCCTCTGGGAGCCAAACGTACCGGATGAAAACCGCCTCTTGCCTTACGAACTAAACCTCGTATTCGAGTCGCAGGTGCCCTTGACCTTCTTCATGCCCCCGCAGGGCGACTTCGGTGGCACTGAACTGGACGTGAACGGAGATGGCACTCCTGACCTGCCATTTCTCGTGCTGCAAGACAGCAGCAGCAACATCCCAGTGGGTTACACCGTGTTGGACGGCACCACCAACGAACCCATCTGGCAGACCAGCATCCCAACGGGCGTGCAGATTGACCCGGCGCCCTACTTCCACGGCTTTTTTGACGCTAACGGTGACGGCCAAAAGGAAATCATCTATGGGGCAGAAACGGTACAGACCAGCGACAGCGAAATCCACAAGCCTTTCGGAACCGGCTTCCAGATCCGCTACATCTACGACATTGACGGCGATGGTTTTGAGGAAATCATCGGCAGCACGCCGGAGGGCAAGGTGCAGGTGTGGAGCAGTCACACGTTCGTTTCCTCCATCTTCGAAAAACAAGTACAGGACATGCTCCGTCTGTCACTCTTTCCCAACCCGACTTCCGAAGTGCTGAGGCTCAATTGGGAGCAGACCGCGGCGGGGGAGGCTAATTTAGACGTAATTGACGCAAGGGGCGTTGTGGTGCAGCAAGCAGTGCTGGGGCAGTTTGCGCCGGGCGCAGCGAGCAGTTCCGTAAGGCTGTCGGAGCACCTGCCAAATGGCTTGTACTTCTGCAAAGTGCTGGCCGGCACGGGCGTACAGGTCAGCAGTGTTCTTTTGGCGCGGTAGGTTCCATCAGCGAAAGCGATAAATGTAAAGCACGAAAGCTCAAGCTTGCGCCTGGGCTTTCGAACGTTGTAGCGGAAGCAGAGCTTGAACCTGCTGTATTCCTTACAAGTTTTTTTTTAACACATAGACACATAGGGACATAGAACACATAGAGAATTAAGCATCAAAGTCTATGTGTTGAAAAATTTCCCTGCTCCCCGCCGCTTGAACTTTTAGCGGAATGACATGGCAAGGCAGTCGACAACCTGTATTGGCAGCACTTTCTGGGACACTGCTGGCCAACGCAGCGATACGCGCCTGTTACAGCCCTGAGTCAGCAGTCCCATTCGTATCCCCGATTTTTATCCCTTTAAAATTTGCTCCGGGGTAATTTGCCTGTAAGTTGTTGATACTGATATTGTTTGGTGGTAAAAACCCATTAAAAGGGTTGTTCGGGTCGGGGAAAACGGCAAATTCCGGGAAGAAGCGCCAGGATGTGTTGCCCGTGAATGCAGGGTTGATGCCGAGCAGCACTTTCCGGGCATCCACAATATCGCTGGTGGTGATGGAATTGCTTTTGTTCACATCGGCAGCCAGCATTTTCCAGGGTGAATTGAGCGATTCAATGCCCAGGATATGTTTGGAGATCAGCACCAAATCGAAGGTGGTAACGCCGTTCAGGTCATTGGTATCTCTTTCCGGGGTGATGGTGTAGTTGTGGCCGGCGGCGACATCCTGAAAAGCATAATTGCCCAATGTGTCCGTTAAAACAATGTACGAGCTGCCGCCTACATCGCTCAACTTTACTTTGGTCAGAGGCATTGTCTTGCCCCAATGCGTTTTTACAGTCCCACTGATGGTAAACCCTGCAGGAATAGGGCGTGCATATCCATTTTGGGTGATGGCATTGGTATTGCCTGGGTCTAGCCATTCCTTGAGCCGGGTGGCGCTGCTGGAACCCTGATCCCAGGATTGGTTGAAACGGCCATAATAAACGCCGGTCATCACACAAGGGTCTGTTGGGCTGACGCTGCCACCGTGGAGTTGGCCACGGATGCGCTTGCTGGCATCAAACAAGGGCGAGCCCGAAGACCCCGGCTGTTGAATCCCAATATCGGGTATGGTTTTCCAATGTGAATTCGCGGGACTGATGCCATAAATTCCACCCCAGTTTAGAGCGCTCGGGTGAATCACCGCCGCTTGCTGGTCTATGGTTATTTTTTTGATGTCGCCATTTGGGTGGTGAATCATGGTGGTGCTTGGCGATAACGTAGTTGTGGTGTTGTCCCGATCCCAACCGTTGAAATAAACATCGTAATTAGCAGGTATCGGGTTGATTTTCAACAGCATAAAATCTGTTTCAGTGCGGTTCGAAATGCGCTGGCTGCCGAGTACGGATTTGGGTATCGGTTCCATGGCCGGGTTGCTGCAGCCCTGGCCTTCATAGTCAAAATCGAAGCGCCAGAGGTCGAACTGCGGGTTGGTACCCAGGAGCTGGCAATGGTGCGCCGTCAAAAAATACGGCTCATACGTTCCGGCCGTGTTGGCGATCAAGGTGCCGCTGCACCAGCCTTCCCCGTTTTGGAACACCATCAGGATGCGTGCAATGCCTTTTTTTTCCGTTTGCCAGTCATTTCCGGCGCTACAATTCACATTGACGTTACAAGGCAGAGATTCCCCGAAATCAAATTCAGCGCCGTTCATGTTGTTTTTGTCGAATGCCACGTCTACGCGGTACAGGTGCACCTGAGTGTTTGCCGGCGAACCAGCCGGCACAAGACATTCCAGGCAGGCAGTTTCCCCAGGAACCACTCCGATCAGGAATTTTCCGGAAGGCAAACAGCTTTGAGCGGTGTAAGCTCCTAAAACCCGTTGACGATCAGCGCTGTACGCGTACATTTTCACGCCGGGCGCCAGTACAAATTGGTCGAAAAGCAGGGTCAAACCCAACCCTCCGGGCGATTGCACGGCGCATTGCCACAGCCGACCGCCATCGGCCAATGTCGTCCAGGCGCCTGCATTTTCCATGGAAATATCGGCAGGAACAGGTGCTGCAAAGCGATTTTGCCCAGGCGTTTTGGCATCTTCTGCTATTAATGCATCCTTGTCAACTGCGTCGACAGCAATTGGCGCAATGATTTTCCCAGCAAGCGTGGAGAGGTTTTCAGGCGAAAAACTTGGCGGTGTTCCACCTTCGCTGAATTGAGCATGGGCAGAAAAAGTTGCCAAAAAGGCAATCAGTGTAAGTCGGTTTCGCATAGATGACGGGATGAATTGTTCAAACAATGGGCATCGGTAGACGGTGGACGGTGGACGGTGGACGGTGGACGGTAGACGGTAGACGGTGGACGGTGCATCCGTTCATTGCCTTGATTACTTGTATTTAGTTCTTAGGGGGGTAATGCTTCGACGCAAGAGCCACTATTGTTTTCGGAAACAATGTGGAGAATGACCCAGAAAAAATCACCGCGAAAATTGAGCCAAAAATGATTGACGGTGGACGGTGGACGGTTGACGGTTGACGGTACATCCGTTCATTGCCTTGATTATTTGTTATTAGGCTTTGGGGTTATTGTTTCGTTGGAGAAGCGATACTACTTTATGTCAGATTGGCCGAATTAGGGTGATAAGAACCCAACCCAATACTTTCATCGGATTGGTGCCGCCTCGAGCTCTAATCAAGTTTTTTAGGGATGCTCGAACTTTTTCTGCCAAGTTTTCTAATTCAGCTAATGATGCAGAGTCCAGGTATCCCAAGCGGTGGGCCAGGTTTATCTGGGTTATGACTTCAGCCGTTGAGCCTTTAGATATATTGAAAAAATGTACAGCTTCCCGGTTTGTGCCCCGCTCATCACCTTCAGCTATGTTCGAGGGTACAGAGATTACAGCTCTCGTAAGTTGGTTTTTAAGTCCAAAATCTTGTTGGAAAGCAGGGTTGGATTTTATTGCCAGATAAACGTTCTCAGCCAAAGCCATTGAATCCTCCCAAACACGGAGTTCTTTTAATTTTCCCACTTGGTGAAAGGTTTTGATGAATGTGTTTTCAAAAATAATCCTTTCTGAGTAAAAAAGCAAGGTTTTTTTTACGGTTGACGGTGGACGGTGGACGGTGGACGGTGGACGGTTTGCACAGCATTTGAAGGTTTATTGGGTCATTGAGTTTCAGCACCAAGCCGACAAGTTTCGTGCATATTGGCCAAGGGGGCTGAAATTCAATCTCAAAGTTATGTACCCAAATTGTGCAAACCGTCCACCGTCTACCGTCCACCGTCAACCGTAAACCGTAAACCGTCAAAACGGCGACTGTATGTCCGGGTTGTTGACGAAATCCGTATCCGTCAATGTTTCCAAGAATTTGGCAATCGCTTTAATATGGTTGGCAGAGAGGCCGGAATATTGGCCATTTCCGAGTGGGAAGCCCATTTGGCCGATAAAAATATCTTCGTTTGATACACCAAAACCATTGTCGGCATATTGGCCAACGGCTTCGATCAAAGTTTGAAAACGACCATCGTGCATGTATGGAGCACTGAGCGCGATGTTGCGCAAAGTAGGGGCTCGAAATTTACCGCAGTCGTTCGGGTTGTTTGTTACCTCAAAACGCCCTTTGTCTTTAAACTCCATGAGCGACCCCACACTGTCCAGGCCATTGTTAAAATATTGATTGCCCGTGAGGGTGATGCCGCCATGGCAATGAAAGCACTGGGCATCCGGCAGGTTGACAGTTGCCCCTTCGTCAAAAAACATCAGCTTGCCATCCAACTCTTCCTCATCGAAAATATCATGGTTGCCGCTGCGCTGGAATTCATCAAATTTGGAGTTGCCACTGCTGATCAAAATCCGCTCAAATTGGGCAATCGCCTTTGCAGCCAGTTCTTTGGTGATGGAATCGCTGTCTACAATGCCAAATGCCTTTCGGAACAGGCCCGGATAAGTTGGGTGTTTTTTCAGTTTTGCAACCACATCAGGCCAGGTATTGTGCATTTCAATAGGGTCCTCTACCGGTTTGAGCGCCTGCGCTTCGAGGTTGGGTGAGCGCCCATCCCAAAAAAGACCATTGTTGGCATAAGCGATATTTAAGAGCGACATAGAACTCCGGCGACCTGCAATGTCATCAATCCCCACTGAAACAGCCTTGTTATCGGTAAAACTACCCTGCGGCAAATGACAGGTGGAGCAGGACATGCTGCTGTCTGCAGACAGGATCGGGTCGTAGAACAGCCTCCTGCCAAGCTGAACGCCCTCTACCGTCATGGGGTTGCTGGCGGGCACGGGCACCGGTGGAAAATGGTCGGGCTTGATAATGGTGTAGGGCTGAGGATTGTAAGGGATGCCAATCAAATCACCGGGGTCAGGGACTGGCGGATTCATTTTATCGCAGGCCGCGAGCAGCACAATGGTCAGCAGGATGGCGCCAATAATTCCTTTTTGTGCGGGAATCCATTTTTTGTTCATAGTTGCTCCGGTTTATTGCTTAATAATGGTCGCGCTGCCCAATTTACCCATAAAATCATTGGCTACACGGGTATCATTGGCACTGTTTGAAGTCGATGGGTTGGCGCCGATATCGTAAGGCGATCCATCAGGGTTGCTGAACAATTTCCGGATATCGAATTCGATGCCGATGCCCTGGTGGCCTTGCTCAACGTGTATGTGCTCATTGAATGTACATACCTTGTACGTGTCGTTTCCACCGCAGTGATAGGAGAAGGCGAGGTTTTTCACCCCATCGGCATCAGGGTCTGCCTTGCCGTCGAGCACCATAAAGATGTAGCTTTTCCAGGCCGGCCAAAAGTCCGTTTCGACGTTTAGCGGGCTGCCATCCGGGAAGTCGGAGGGCTGTTTGGCATTGTTCACCGGGTTTACGCCATACCCGATACGGATACCGTCGTACATGCCCTCCGGCACGTTTTTGAAAGTGATTTTTGGCGTGACCGACATGTCGGATGCGCCGCTGTCCGGGGTAAAATCCAGGTATTCAACCTCCGAAATTTTCACTTCTCCGCCATCTGCCTTCAGCAGTGTGATGTCTGAAAGATACATCCGGTAGCGCACGAACAAAAAGGGGTATGTGCCGTGCATGTAGTCCTTGTTCTTTTCCAGTTGGACGCCGTCATAGGTCGCTTTGAACGTGATGTCAAAATCAACGCCGGGGATTGGCTCCTCTTTTGGGTCGCAGCCTGAAAGGCAGGCCAAGGCAAGAAGGGTGCTTAACAGAAGAATCTTATTTTTCATAAAAATGGTTTTACACTGTGATTAAAGTGATTTTGAATGATTTGAGTGAAACAAATGCCTGATTTTAAAATGATTGCAGCATTCCTGTATTCACAACCACTCTGTGTTGACTATATCTGAAATGGAAAAAAGCGTTTTTTCGCGCAGTGCAAAGGTGCGGATATCTACTGTGAAACGCTAAAAACGCTTGACAAGTTGACGACAATCTGACTTTTCCAGGCTGGAATGTCGTGTGTTGTCCAATTTATTCCCTCAAAAAGCCGTGCCCAATCGGCACGAAGGGTCAAAGGGAAATTGTATCCGGTTTGGTGCTGGAAATTTCCGGTTCCTTCAATGAAAAAATCGCCCAATTCGGCGCGGCCAATCCTGATCGTATCCGGCGCGGTTGCTGACATGGAGTCGCGCACGACGATGGCTTGGAGATATGTGTAGCCATTTTGGTACAAATTTTCATTTTGCGGACTCAGAGGGTGATCTTTTGGAGCCAAGGCAGTAATCACGTTTTCTGCATCCATTGACAGCCCAAGCCGGAACCTGATTTTGTCGAAATAACCATCTTCGCGGAAGCTGCCTACGAGGTTTTCCAATGGCGCGCGGCGCAGAAGGGTAAAGTCATCGACAAAGGTTTTTGTTATGGTATCGTTGCTGGCAGCATCATAAACTTTAAGGTCGACCTCATCGCCAATCTTAAACAGTTCGGAAGCTTTAAACACCTCAAATTCAGAGAGGTAAAACACGATGCTTTTGATCCTGAAAAGATGGCCACCCGTTCCGGCATACAGGGAATCGCGGCGAAAAAAAAGGGTATCGTAAACCTGGTCTGTCGTCAGGATCAAATCGGGGTAGCGGCAACAGCAATCCCTGTCAGCCGCCGCATTAAAATTGATGGCGGCAATATCAAGGCAGCCTTCGCGAGGCTCAAAACAGGCGCCAAAACTAATGGCAAGTGCCAGCAGCAAAACCAACGCACCAAACCCAACCTGAAACCTTGAAACCAGAAACCAGAAACCATTTTTAAACTTCATATTTCTTTCATCATCTGCTTAATAATCTGTTTCACCTGAGAAGAAAAGTCTTTGTCCTGGATCCAGTTGCCATAGTGCGGCTCCTTGCGTAAAACCTCTAACACCGGTTGGCCGGTGTATTTCCCAAAATTGAAAACAACAGTGCCGTCATTTTGCACCTTTAGTTTCTGGGTAGCATCCAGAAAGTTGAGGTCATTGGTGAAGTCATGCAGGGCCTGGATGTCGTTTTTAATGGGGGCTTTGATCACATTGCCGTTTTCATCGATCAGGTCTTTTCCGTCGTAGGCGGCGAGCTGCCCCTGAAAAACCTCCATGGTGGCGCGAACATCCGCCAAAGCGTCGTGGGCGTCTTCCAATTCTTTTTGACAGTATAGCCGGTAAGCAGCCTTGAGCGTGCGCGGCTCCATTTTGTAGAATATACGTTGCACATCAATCAAACGCCGCTTCGACACGTCAAATTCCATCTCGACCCGGGCAAACTCTTCCATCAGCATGGGCACGTCGAAACGGTTGGAGTTGTAGCCCGCCAGGTCGGCATCGCCGATAAAGTCCCAGATTTTTTGGGCAATCTGCTTGAATGTTGGCTTGTTTGCCAGGTCTTTGGGCGTGATGCCGTGAATGGCCATGGATTCCTCCGAAATGGGTATTCCCGGGTTGACCAAGGTGGTGTATTCTTCAGGCGGTTTCCCGTCTTTGCGCAACTTTACCAGCGCGATCTGCACGATCCGGTCGCGGATTACATTGAGCCCCGTGGTTTCGAGGTCGAAAAATACAAGGTCTCGTGTAAGGTTGATAGTCATTGATATCGGGTTTATTTTGCCTCATTTTTAGGCATCACAAAATGGATTTGCTTGCATTTAGTCATTTTTGCTGCTCCACAGTGTCCAACAAGTTTTCGTCGAGCAGGCCC
>CAYVPM010000075.1:0-8473 GCA_964453475.1 uncultured Saprospiraceae bacterium
ACCTGCAACAGGTACAAAGTAAATATCTCCGTCCCGGCCAATGCATCCTCGATCTTTACATTCGCAATGACCTGGTTTTTGCCTTGCTCATCCGTCCTGACACCCTGATTTGGCGCGCAACCCCTTATGATAGCCTGGCACATAAAGCCATCGAAGTTTTAAAAAATGATTCGCGTGAATTTCAAAATTACCAGGCCCTTCCTGAAGCAGCGTATTTAAAAAAACTTCAAGATTATGCCGATGCTGCCTACAAGGCATACACCGTGCTTATTGAACCTGTGCGCTCCTTTTTGTCGAAAGAGGTGCTGCTGATTCCCAGGAATGACCTGAGCGTTTTCCCGTTTGGCGCTTTGCTCACCCAAAGGGAGACAAATTTGGCCAAACCCTTCCTGTGGCATTTTTTGGAAAAGGAATTCGTGATGAGTGAGACATTCTCCGCAGGCTTGTTCCAATTCGTGCAAAACCGTCCCGTTCCGGAGGATCTGCCTGGGACCGTGTTGGCTTTTGCGCCATTTGTCAAAGAAAATGCCCCTGAAAAGCTCAATATACCCGTGGGTGACATTGCCGCGCTCACCAGGGGTGAAATTTACAAACCATTGCCAAGCAGCGGAGAAGAAGCTGAATTTATCGCGGCCTGGATGAATGGAGAAGCATTTGTCGAAAAGGAGGCCACAAAATCCAATTTCCTGAAGAAAAGTCCGGACTTCAAAATCCTTCACCTGGCTACCCACAGCGCCGCGAACGATGTGCTGGGAGAATATTCATTTGTAGCACTGCAAGCCGATAAGGCTCCCAATCAGATAGACATGCTCTACGCCCGCGACATCTACAGCCTGCACCTTTCCGCCGATCTTGTAGTCTTGTCGGCTTGCGAAACCGCCCTTGGACAATTCCGCAACGGAGAAGGCGTTATCGGCCTCAACCGCGCGTTCACTTGTGCCGGCGCCAGGAATGTGGTGGCCTCCTTATGGTCTGTCAATGATGCCAGCACCAAGGAATTAATGCTGGGTTTTTACAAAGAAATTAAAAAAGGAACGCCTTACAACCAGGCATTGGCGAAGGCAAAATGGGCATTCATCCAGGAAAACAAGCAGTTTGCGCATCCATATTATTGGGCCGGATTTGTGCTGAATGGGCGCTAGTGCTGTGTCTGAAAAATGCTGCCGGGCTGAACCACTGGGACTATTATCTTCGAGTTTCAAAACAAACCGATTGGCATGAGCAAGCTTCTACTTACCCTCCGCTTCCTGGCATTACTGCTTTCCTCCAACCTGTTATCTGCACAGCTGCCTTGCGATACAGATGCCGCTGCCAATATTGTTTCGCGCGCGCGTGAAACCATATTGGGCGAAGGTTATAGCATGGCTCCGGAACAATTACTTTCAGCATTGGCATTGCTGGAAAAATGCCCAAATACCAACGCTCAAAAAGTCGCCATTTACGAACAGGCGGCAAAATGGCAAACTGCCCTGGAACGCTTTGAACTTGCGGCAGAAAACCTCAACAAAGCACGCAGCCTATGCGCCCAAAACCCCACCCAGCTACTCGACATTGAATTCCTGCAGGCAAGGCTGGAATTGGCCGCCAGAAATGATACAAGCTGTCAGAAAACGCTGGATGCCATAAAAACAAGCTACCCCCAATTGCCCGATGCCAAAGCTGCCGAATACTGGATACTCCGGGCAAAAACATTTTACGTACAAACAAAACCCTCTGCTGGCATTGCCTGTTTGGACTCAGCAGAAGTACAGCTTCAACGGCATCCTTCGTTTTTACTGCAGGCTGAATCCTGGGGCACCCGCGTTGAGCTGTATCTTATTGGCAGTGAATTCCACAAGGGCATCGCACTGGCCGATTCTGTACTTGTCCTCATGGAAAGTTCGACGGAAGAAGGCATCCAGGAAATTCGCTGCCGCATGTTTGAAACTACTGGGCGCATGGCACGGGGCGTCGTCGGTACACGTGAAGGATATGCGCGCCTGCTTAAGGCAAGGTCAATAGCAGAATCCATTGCGCCCTACCAGCGTGTGCGCTACCTTCCCAGTGTGCTGAGTATGATGGTTTACAACACATTTGAGCAGCACGGAATCGAAGCGGCAGATACTTTGTTTTTGCATTTACAGTCATTGATACAGCCTGAACGCCCAAGCCACCAGGTATTTCATGCGGAAGCATTCAGCCAGTATGCCCGTGTGCTCAATTTCGTGGGGCAATACGAAGCATCCATAAGTTATAGCGAACGTTCAAATGCCCTCTTAAGCGCCATCCCGGGCAATAATAACCAACGCATCGCAGTAAACTACCTCTTCACGTGTACCAGCCACCGGCTAATGGGTGACCTGGAATATGCTATTGTGGCAGGAAAAAAAGCGCTTGAAATGCGGGAGAAAGAACAACCGGGCCATATCGGACTGGGCGCCTTTTACTATGAACTGTTGCAGGTTTACGTGGCATTGTGTGATACCACCGAACTTAAAGCAACACTCGAACGCTTCGAGCAACTGCTGGATAGCCAAAAAAACAGGTCTAACCAGGAGCTATACCGGCACGCCCTGGCTTTTTGCTGGTTGGAATATTGGCGTTGCACCAAACAGCCCTTAAAAGGAATCGAACAGGCCGAAACCTTCTTGAAGGTGAGCGGGGCAAAAGCCAGGATGCAGGGGGTCATCACCACCGAACTGGAATTCAAGATTTGTTATGCCTACCAGCAGGCTGGTGATTTCAAAGCAGCATTCGACCGCATGGAACCCATCGTGGCCCGCATGAAAAAGCGTTTTCAGGAATCCGGCAACATCTTTTATGAACACTACTCCTGGGTGCTCGCCCAGTCGGCCTGCAATGCCCTCGCTGTTCATGAACATAAGGAGGATGCGACCATGCTGCAACTGGCGGAAGCGCGCTGCGCCGAAGCCGAAGAACTGCTGTTCGCCTTGCGCAACCGCAATCCGAAAGAAGGGCCGCGCAGCTTTATCACCGACGAATTCCTCTACAAATGCTTGCTGCGGGTCAGGGCCGCCCTTTTTCAGCGCACCGGCGATCAGCACCATGTCGAACGGGCCTTTGCGGTGAGTGAATCCTTCCAACTGGTTGATTTTCAACAATTGTTGACAGAAAAACATGCCTTGCGCTTTGGCGGTGTCAGCCCTGGCGCCGGAAAGGCCGAGCGGGAGATGGAACAAAAACTGGCCGCTTTGGAGGCCGAAAAATCAGGGTTGCGCTTCACGGAGCCAGGCCCGGAAAAGGACCGAATTGCGGCCAATATCGAATTGAAGGTCGCGGCAACAAAAATCAGCTACGACTCGCTGTTGACTGCCCTGGAGAAACAGTTCCCGGATTATTATCAGCTAAAATACAATTTGCCGATAATAAACATCAGGTCGGTGCAAAAAGAAATGCTGCAACCGGGGCAATGCCTGCTCAAAATCTACAGCTTTAACGACACGGCGGTTTGCCTGCTGATTCGCCCGGATACCAGCCTGCTTTTGATGAGCAGTTTTAATGAGAATGTACAGGAACAATTGATCTCATTTTTGGAAGGGCTCCGCCATTACCCGGAATCTTCCAAGCTGCCTGAAGCAGCATTTGCACTGAAAGAAAGGGCCTTTGCGGATGCCGCCGCCCAACTGTTCAACAGCTTGATCTCCCCCTTAGAGCCTTGGTTAACGAAAGAAATAATCATTGCCCCCTCCGATGTTTTTCAAGTATTGCCTTTCGAAGCGCTTTTGGTGGAGCCGGCGCAGCAACTCAACCGGCCCGCCGCCTGGCATTTCTGGGGCAAAGACAAAACCATATCGTACACAAGCTCGGCCACCATCTTCCAGTTGGTCCAAAAACGCCCTGCCCTGCACAAGAACACCCAAAATGTCTTAGCCATGGCTCCCTATTTCGAAAGTGACCCGGGAGTCGCCAGCAGCGGCGACTTGGCCAGCCGGCAACGCCCCGACTTTTTCAGTCCCTTGCCGCATACGGGTGCAGAAGCAGCAGCCGTAGCAGAGCTGCTGGGTGGAACTGCCGCTGCCGGCAGGAATTGCGCCATCGGCGACTTTTTAGCTAAAGCGGAAAATTACAAAGTGCTGCACCTGGCTACTCATGCCTCGGCTGGCGGGAATGGCCGCCCGGCATTTATCTCTTTCCAGCCATTGCAGCAGGATCGACGTTCGGCCATGCTCTTTGAAAGCGACATTTACGCTTTGCGACTTTCCGCCGATTTGGTCACCTTGTCAGCCTGTGAGACAGCCCTTGGCACCGTGCGCCACGGTGATGGGTTGAAAGGTCTCACACGCGCTTTCACCTGTGCGGGCGCCCGCAACGTCGTGGCTTCCCTTTGGACGGTCAACGATGCGGCCACCAAGGGCTTGATGATTAATTTTTACAGAGGGATAAAGGAAGGAAGAGCTTACAACCAGGCACTTTCAAGCGCCAAAAGAGCATTTATCCAGGAGAACAGACAGTATGCACACCCGTATTATTGGGCGGGATTTGTGTTGAATGGGCGGTGATGAGAGGTCTTAGGTATTTGGTTCAGGATCAAATAACCAACAGATCGTGGAAAGCTGAAACATTGAAGCGCCGAATATTACAGTGCCAACTGCAAAGCCTTCGCTTCCTGTTGGAAGCTGTGCCCACCGTCGTTGGCGATTTCTGTCAATCGATTTGTTATCAATGTTTTGTGCTGCTCAAAACTTGGAAGTTGTGCCAATATCCCGTACCACTGCGCAGCTTCCCCATAACGCATACTGCTTGTCAATTGCCCAAATAAATTTGCTGCCTCTGTGTACTTTTTAAGGGCAAATAATGCGTGTGCGCGAAGATAATTGGCATCTGTTTCATAACCTGTTGGCACAGATAATAGCAGCTTGAGCGCTTCTGCCGGGCGCTTTTCGGCCAGGGCACGGCGGGGTCCATCTAGTGGATCCTTGGCATCCGGGACGTTTCCACGCACTTCAGAGGCACAATTAGGTGCGCGGTAATGTGATGTAGCCAATGCCAGATAGCGGTTTGTTTTGGCTTTTTCAGCCATGGGCTGCGGCTTGGGCTGCTCTGGCGCGGTGGGGACTGGGGCGTCAGGGGTCGGCGCCGGGTTAGTTTGGGGCGTGGGTTGTGGAGGTGGCACTTCGGCACTGGGCCAGAACCACCAAGCTGCCCCCAGAAAGGAAAGCAGCAGGATAATGCTCCAAGCTCGCCCGCCTCCTTTGGGAGTTTCGGGGGCAGGGCGCCATTGCTTCATTTTGGCGCTCAAATCAGCAGCCACCAGCGATTCGCGGGCTTCCTGTTCAAGGCGTTCTGTGTTTTTGTTAGACATGTTGTTGTCGCAGCGGGGGATTAAAGTTTGAAAAAATCTGTTAGTTCATCGTTGTTTTCAATCAGTTTTTTCAGTTTTTTTCGACATTCGGAGCATTGGTTCATCGCTACCTGGTCGGAGGAATAACCCATTTCGGCAGCTATTTCTTTCATGGAGTAACTCAGTTGGTAAAGGGTGAGCAGGCGCTTGCACTTATCTCCCAGGCTGGAAAGCATTTTTTGCATGATGCCTTGCCGTTCCCGGTCGTACATGTCACTTTCGATAAAATGCTCGATTTCAAGGCGATCGGCGTTTTCAAGCGCCACGGTGCGGCCTGCTTTGCGCTGGCGGTTGAGCCATTGCCACTTGGCGATGCTGCAGAAAAACGTCCGCAGCGATGCTTCCCCCCGGTATTTGCCTTCGCGAAGCAAACGGTCGAAACTGATGAATGTATCATGGTACAAATCCTCGCCGTCAGCTTCCGCGCCGCCATGCTGCACGGCATATTGCCGCACCCAATGCTGCAAACCGGCATCCTGAAACCACCAGGCCAAGGCAGCATCGCGCTCCCCCGCCCCGCCGGCTACGGCGCGGACAAAAGCATCATCTGTCCAACGTGCTGGTTTGTTCATAAGTGGCAGCATCTTGTATGTTCCACCCGTTTCTATTGTGTTTGCGTTTCCCAAAATGGCAGGTATTGTATGCTACATGTACAACCCTTGGTGTCGGCAATAAAAAGAACCTAACCCTGCAAGGTTCACTTTTTTTAAAAATTTTCAAAGGAATGAGCCTAATAAAAGTACAAAATAGGCAGCCTGAAGAACCCCAGGCTGCCTATCGCATGTATAATGGTAATTTTCCAGTGCTTTATTTCGGCGCCAAATTCGGGTTCAGCAAGTCATAAAACTGATCCAGTTTCGGCATAATGATGATGCGGGTGCGGCGGTTGGTAGAACGGCCTTCGGCGGTATCATTTCCTGCCAGGGCGTTGTACTCGCCACGGCCGGCGGCGATCAATTTGTTCGGGTTGATGTTGAAGTTTTTTTGCAAAACCCGAACAACAGAAGTTGCCCTTTTCACGCTCAGGTCCCAGTTGTCGTCGATACAGCCGTTTTTGATGGCTACATTGTCGGTATAGCCCTCTACCATCACTTCAAGGTCGGGGCGCGATTCGATGATTTTTGCGATGTTACCCAGTACACTGTTAGCCTTTGGGGTAAGGTTGTAACTTCCGCTTTGGAAGAGCATCTTGTCGGAAAGGTTGATAAACACCACGGTTTTGTCCACTTTTACATCCACGTCATTGTCTTCGATGCCGTCTCTCAGCACGCCTTTAAGGTTGACGGACAAGGCAAGGTTGATGGAATCGGCTTTTGTTTTAGCGGCTTGCAGCAAGTGGATATACTTGTCTTTTTTCTCCAATTGAGCCAATGTCTCTTTGATGTTGTCGCTGGCCGATTGGGACAATACGGTGAGGTTGCCCACTTGCTGTACCTGGTTGTCACGCTGGGTTTTCAAGTCTTGTATTTGCTCTTCGCGGAGTTTCAAGGTGCCTTGCGCGTTTTTCAAATCGGAGCGCAAAAGCTCTTTTTCTTTGTCGCAGGTGCCGAGTTGGGCGAGCATGGATTTGACACGGTCGTCACAGGTGGCGAGGTCTTTTCGGGCGGCATCAAGCTCAAGCTTTTGATTGCTCAGTTCCTTTTTGGCAGCGAGGTATTTCTTTTTGGCAACGCAGGAAGTCAAACTTGCCCCCAAAAACAAGAGCACAATAAGGTGATAAGTAAATCTCATAGAAATTCGGAAATTGAAATGTTTGAAAGTTTTAGAAAAGTAGGTTTAACTGGTTTAACGAGTGATCCCCATTATTATTTTTTGTGCCGGAGAAGGCAAACCTCAGCGCGCAAATGTGCACAAACGACAAACAACAACAAACAACGAATCCCTACCTTTCGAGCTGATACAAACCAATACATTATGTCCTCGCGTTTTCTGCTGTTTTTGTTTGCGTTCCCTTGTTTGTCTAATTGCCAATCATCCGGCCCGGGCATCCAAATCATTCCCCAACCCCTGAAGCTTACAGAGGCTGAAGGTATGTTTACTTTAAAGCCCGACACAAAAATCATCGTCCCAAACGACAAAGATTGGGCCACTGCTGCCGAGTACCTGATGTTTATGATGGCTAAATCGACGGGCTATCATATTGAAACACAAATATTTACCCAAAACAACCCAAGCCCTGCCAGCAATGCAGTTTTCTTTTTGCCCGACGACAAGATTGCCCATGCGGAAGGTTATTTGCTGGAAGTCAAGGAAAATAATATCCGGATTCGCGCGCGCACAGCTGCTGGCGCCTTCTACGCCGTGCAAACGCTGCGACAATTGTTCCCGGCAGCCATCAACAGCCAAACACCGGTGACAGAGAAAATTGCCTGGACAGCCCCTTGTTGCACCATTCAAGACGAGCCAAGGTTTGTGTACCGGGGGCTTGCACCTCGACGTGGGCCGGCATTTTTTTCCGCTCAGTTTTATCAAAAAATACATCGACGTGCTGGCAGCGCACAAACTCAACACTTTCCACTGGCACCTTACCGAGGACCAGGGCTGGCGCATTGAAATAAAGCAATATCCAAAATTGCAAAGCATCGCCGCCTGCCGCGATGCGACGCTCCTAGGGCATTATTCCGACACCCCGGAGCGCTATGACGGGGTAAAAGATTGCGGCTACTACACCCAGGAAGAAATTAAGGAGGTGGTTGAATACGCCCGACAGCGCTTCGTTACCATTATCCCTGAAATCGAAATGCCCGGCCATGCCCTGGCAGCGCTCACGGCTTATCCCGAGCTAGGCTGTACTGGCGGCCCTTATAAAACGGCCCAGAAATGGGGCGTTTTTGACGATGTGTTTTGTGCCGGCAATGAAGAAACTTTCCAATTCCTGGAAAACGTGCTGAACGAAGTATGTACCTTGTTTCCAGGCACTTACGTCCACATTGGTGGCGACGAATGCCCGAAAACCAAATGGGAAGCCTGTCCCAAATGCCACAAGCGCATGGAATCCAACAACCTGAAAGATGCCCACGAACTTCAAAGCTATTTCATCCGCCGCGCCGAAGCTATGCTGGCCAAACACGGTAAAAAGCTGATCGGCTGGGACGAAATACTTGAAGGCGGCATTGCCCCAACGGCCACAAT
>CAYVPM010000076.1:0-8291 GCA_964453475.1 uncultured Saprospiraceae bacterium
ACATTGGCAATGCGGCTTTGACAGCATTGGGGCCGGGCTATTGCCTGGAACATTTCCTCAATTCACCCGGCAATTTCACCGCCTCCAAATTGACATGGGTAAAAGACAATGAACCGGATATTTTCCGCCGCATCCATAAAATCATGCTGCCCGGCGATTACATTGCCTACAAACTTACGGGAGTAATCGGCACTACAATTACCGGGCTTTCTGAAGGCATTTTTTGGGATTTTAAAAACCATGAACCTGCCGCAGGGTTGCTGCAACATTTTGGATTCGACGCTTCCCTCTTGCCGCCTGTGCTTGAAGTGTTTGGCGAACAGGGAAAGCTGAGCCAGTCAGCCGCACTGGAAACCGGCCTTGCCGAAGGCACTCCCCTCGCCTACCGGGCGGGCGACCAGCCCAACAACGCCCTGTCGCTCAATGTCCTGGACCCCGGCGAAGTAGCGGCCACAGGAGGCACTTCCGGTGTGGTTTACGGCGTGTTCGACAGCCTTGTGTCTGATCCAAATAACCGGGTGAACAGCTTTGCCCATGTGGGCCACAGCGCCGCCGCGCCGCGCATTGGGGTGCTGCTGTGCATCAATGGCGCCGGCATCCAATACAGCTGGATGCGGCGGCAAATAGCAGGCGAAGGTGCCCCGTACAGTGAAATGGAAAAACTTGCCGCTGCCGCACCAATCGGCGCCGACGGCCTGTGCATGTTGCCCTTTGGCAACGGCGCCGAACGGATGTTGGGCAACCGCGATCCTGGGGCGCATTGGTGCAACCTGCAATTCAATCGCCATTCAAAAGGGCATCTGTACCGGGCCGCCCTCGAAGGCGTGGCGTTTTCGTTTGTTTACGGTATCGAAATCCTAAAAAGCCTGGGCCTGACGGCCAATGTTATCCGCGTGGGCAATGACAACCTGTTCCAGTCGCCCGTTTTTGCCCATACCGTTGCCAGCCTGATAGGCGCCGAGATTGAAGTGTTGAAAACCAACGGCGCTACCGGCGCGGCCATTGCCGGCGGGTTTGCGGCGGGACATTTTTCATCAATAAAGGAAGGCTTGCAAGGGCTGCAGGTTGAAAATGTTTTTTCCCCCTCGGCATCAGGCGGGCAATACCAGGCTGCCTACCAACAATGGCTGGCAAGTTTGGAGAAAATATTGAGCAACCCAGCCTAATTTGACCATAACATCAACAACATACCCACCATGCTACAATTATCAATCGGCGACCGGGAGTATTTTCCCGGCATCCCGCAAATAAAATTCGAGGGCAAAGGCTCTGATAACCCGCTAGCATTTCGTTTTTACGATGAAAACCAGCTTGTGGGCGGTAAAACCATGCGGGATCACCTGCGCTTTGCTGTGGCGTACTGGCATACCTTCTGCGGCACGGGCGGCGACCCCTTTGGCGCGCCAACAAAAAACTTTCCCTGGCTCAGCGCCGCCGATCCCATCCAGCAGGGAAAGGACAAAATGGATGCGGCATTCGAGTTTGCCACCAAAATGGGCATCGGTTTTTATTGCTTCCACGACTTCGACCTGGTAGCCGAAGGCCCGACGCTGGCAGAAAGCACACGCAGGCTCGAAACCATGACCGCTTATGCCAAAGCCAAGCAAGAGACCTCGGGTCTGAAACTCTTGTGGGGCACTGCCAACCTTTTTTCCAACCCGCGCTACATGAACGGGGCAGCCACCAACCCCGATTTTGACGTGCTCGCCTACGCGGGCGCGCAGGTGAAAAACGCCCTGGATGCAACCATAGCCCTGGGAGGGGCAGGTTATGTATTCTGGGGCGGCCGCGAAGGCTATCTCAGCTTGTTGAACACCAACATGAAAAAAGAGCTCGACCACCTTGCGCGGTTCCTGCACATGGCCAAAGACTATGCCCGGAAGAACGGTTTCAAAGGCGTCTTTTTTATTGAGCCGAAACCCATGGAGCCTTCCAAGCACCAGTATGACTTCGATGCCGCCACTTGCATCAACTTCCTGCGCCAATACGGCCTGGATACCGATTTCAAACTGAACATTGAGGTGAACCACGCCACGCTGGCGCTGCACACTTTCCAGCACGAATTGCAGGTGGCTGCCGATGCCACTATGCTGGGTTCTATCGATGCCAACCGGGGAGATTACCAAAACGGCTGGGATACCGACCAGTTTCCCAACAATGTGGGCGAATTGACCGAGGCCATGCTTGTTATCCTGGAAGCAGGAGGGTTTCAGGGTGGTGGCATTAATTTCGATGCCAAAACCCGCCGCAATTCAAGCGATCTGGAAGACATATTTTATGCGCACATCGGCGGCATGGATTGCTTCGCCAGGGCCCTGTTGGCAGCGCACAACATATTGGAAAACAGTGATTACCGCAAGCTGCGTGCCGAGCGATACGCCTCCTTCAACACCAAAAACGGACAGGCGTTTGAGCAGGGAAAACTGACATTGGAAGATTTGTCAACATTGGCCAATGCAGTAGGAGAGCCGACACAGCGCAGCGGCAGGCAAGAGCTGTTTGAAAATATCATCAACCGCTTTGTTTGAAAAACGCCGGGATAATCAGGGAAAAACTGTCAGATAATGGATGCCGTGCGCATCAATCCCGAAAGAAGCGTTTTACTCGTGTAGACGCTGCTGAGGCTTTAAAAACATCACTCATCCAGTTTCAACCTCAACTCCGCCACATAAAAACCACCCTCCCGTGCTGTTCGAAGCGAATATTGCCCGGCGTACAACAAATCCAGCTGCCGTTTCACATTGCGGAGCCCGATGCCCCCGCCATTGCCATTTGTTTCGGCATCGCTGTCCACCGTGTTTTTCACTGTGAAGGAAAGTTGCTTGTCGCGCAAGAAGATCTGGATCGAAATAAGAACGTCGCCTGTAGTGCTGCTGGCGCCGTGCTTGAAGCTGTTTTCTACAAAAGGCAGCAACAAAAGCGGCGCGATGGATGTGTTTGGATCGTCTGTATCTTCCTGGTAATCAACTTTCAAACGTGTGTTGTAGCGCAATTTTTCCAGCGCAATATAGTCCTGGATCACTTTGGCCTCATCTGAAATCGCAATACGGGGCTGCCGGCATTCATACAGCACGAAGCGCATGATCTTCGACAGCATCATGATCGCATCGGCGGTATGGTCCGATTTTTTCCGGGCCAGCACAAACAGGTTGTTCAGCGTGTTAAAGAGAAAATGCGGGTTGGTTTGAGCCCTCAAAAAACTAAGCTCTGATTGTAGCTTTTCCCGGATTAGCTCCTGCTCAAATTCTATGCTTTTGTAGTGAAGCCGGATCATTTTGATCGTAGTGGCAGCAGCAGCCGTGATGAACAAGTCGAACAGGGTCAGCACGATGCCGTTGGGATTGAACAACTCGAACTCCCGCTCCGGGTAAAAGTTGTGTATGTACACGTACACGATCACGACCCTGTAAAACACCGTGGCAATGACAAACGCCGCCAAAATAAGCAGCACCAGTTTTCCCACCTTGCTGCGGTCCAGGTAAAGCGGGATGATGTAGTAGAATATGAAATAGACCAGCACAATTTTGGGCGGCAAGCTGAACAGTTCCCCAAACATGGCCTTGGGCAGGTTGTCGGCCACAGGCACCCGTTCGTAAATGCTGGTCAGCACCCCGTTCAGCACCAGGTACACCAGCCAAAAGAGGATATGTTTGCCGATTCTGCTCCAATTTAACTTTGCCATTCTATTGTCTGAAAATTCGGATTGATGTTTAAAGTGTACAGGGAGCGGTCGCGCAAACGGATTTCTTTGATGGGGATTTCGGACCCGTCCACGGCGCACCTTTTCACGAAAGCAGGAAAACCAACCATGTAAACCTGCACTTTTTCATAACTTGGTATAAAATCGCCCTCTGTTCGTTGTCGCAGCTTAAATGTTCCGTTCTGGCCTTCTGTTTCAAAGATTTTCAAACAGAATTCGCCCGTTTCGTGGCCATATCCCTCCCCGGCATCTTCGTACAAGTGGCTGGTTTCCAAGCCCTCTTTATAATAAACATACAGGGTCAGTTCTTCAACTTTTTCACCCGTGTGCTGCCGCGTAGGGTACACGGGCAACACAGCGCCCTCCCGCACAAAAAACGGCGCCTGTTCGGGCATGATATTCGCAAATACCTCCCCGTTGCCAGGCTGCCCCGTCCAGAAATAATACCAGTTCCCTTTGGGCAAATAAACCGCCTGGCGCTGGATTTTCGGCTGGATCACCGGGCTTACCAAAATATGCTCTCCGAACAAAAAGTCGCGCTCCTGATCCCACAACTTCGGGTCTGCAGCATCGGCAAAAAGCAGGTGCCGGATTACCGGGGTACCATCCAGCGTGTGCAGCCACATCGCCGTGTAGAGACAAGGTAAAAGGCGATAGCGCAGTTCGATGGCTTTTTTCGCCCAATCGGTGTTTTTCTCCCCGAAAGACCATGGTTCCTGGTCTGAAATGTGCAAATTGGGATCACTCAACATGGCTTCGTCGGCAGGTAAACTGTCGCCGCTGGCGTGTTGCCCCATGCTGTGTACGCGCATCAAAGGGTGAAAAACGGACAGTTGCAGCCAGCGCACAAACAGCTCGCCGTCGGCATTGCCAGCGAAACCGCCGACATCGGTGCCACAAAACGAGAAGCCCGAAACAGACAGCCGCTGGCACTGAATATTGGCGATCTGGAGGTGTTCCCAGGTAGAAAAATTATCGCCCGTCCACACAGCCCCGAAACGCTGGCTGCCGCTGAAGGCTGCCCTGGTGAGCAGGTAAGGACGCTTTTCCGGCTTGAGTTTTTTGAGACCATCCCAGGAGGCGCGACACATCTGCTGGCCATAAATATTGTGCGCTTTCCGGTGGCTGCAGGCATGGCCATCGTGGTGGTGCATCACCGAATCGGGCAGGGTTTTGTGGTTCACGTGAAAGACTGCGGGCTCGTTCATGTCGTTCCAGAACCCACTAATGCCTGTTTCCTGATAAATCCCGGTGTACAAATCGCCCCACCATTCCCGCACTTTGGGATCGGTATAGTCGGGGAAAGCGCAAAAGCCCGGCCAGACAGGGCCTTTGGCGACTTCACCATCTTGTGTCTTGACAAACATGTCGTTTTCCAAACCATCCTGATAGACATGGTATTCGGGGTCCTCCTTGATGCCGGGGTCGATCATCGCCACCGTTTGGAAACCCTGTTCCCGCAGCGAATCCACCAGCCGTTTGGGGTCGGGGAAATGCTTTTTGTTCCAGGTAAAACAGCGGTAACCGTCCATGTAGTCAATATCGAGGTAAATGGCGTCGCAGGGTATTTCACGGCGGCGGAACTCTCCCGCAAGTTCCTGCACCCTGCTTTCAGGGTAGTAGCTCCAGCGGCACTGGTGGTAACCCAAGGCCCATAGCGGAGGCAGTTCGCAGGCGCCCGTAAGCTGGGTATAGGCGCTGGCAACATTCAACAGGCTGGGGCCGTAAATAAAATAGTAGTTCATTTCTCCGCCTTCTACGGAAAAACGTGTTATGCCTTTTCCCGCAGAATCAAAGTCGAAATGCGACTTGAAGCTGTTGTCGAGGAAGATGCCGTAAGCCAGTTCCTGGTGGAGCGCGTAATAAAACGGGATGGCGCGGTACATTTCATCGCTATCCCGGCCAAAGCCATAAGAATCGGTACACCAGTTGGAGAATTTTGCTCCAGCCAGGTTGGTGCCGCAGGCTTTGTCGCCCAAACCGAGAAACAGCTCCTTTTTGTGGCATTTTTTTTCTACCTGCATGTCGCACCAGCCGCGCATGATGGTGCGCTTGGCGCTGTATCCGCCTGCATCTTCACAAACAACCCGGTCGGATTGATCGTAAAATTTTACCCGCAAATCAGCTTTTGAAATGATAATCTGCAAGAGCTCCGACTCCAACAGGTACTCGATTTCGTTTTCATTGAGGGTAACGGTTACTTTCTCGGTGACAAATTTCGGGTCGAGGGCGTAGGAGAAATCAGGCCCGAAAGTTCCGTCCGGGGAATAACGCAAGCGCACGATCCCTGAGGTCAGCACCTGCGCCCGAAGCGTGACGCCGTTGGCACAAATAAATTCATAAGAACCTTCCCGCCAACGCACGGTATTGATGGCATCAGGCACAACTACCTGATATACATCGTCGTACCGCTCGCTCACACTTGCTTCTGAAAAGGAAATGGCTGCGGGTTTGACGAGTTCCGGCGCTGTTTTTTCCAGTGCTGTATTTGTTTTGGGCTCCTTGTCCATTGGGCGCTGTTTGAGCGGCAAAAGTCCGCTGAATTTCTTAGCTATCCAACAATTGCTGTTTTAATGCCCGGGAGAATGGGAAATTCAATAAAATTGCGCTGTAAAATTTTCGCCATGTCAAAGCAAAAAAAGCAAGCAACTCCCCAAAAAGCCCCTCAAAAAGTTCAGGGGCCGAGCACAAAACCCTCCAACATGCAATTATGGTGGTTTGCAGGCGTCGCGCTACTCATCCTCATTGTCACGCGCCTTGCCTACCAGCCGGCGCTCGACAACCAGTTTGTGGAATGGGACGACCAGTTGTACGTCACCGAAAACCCCATGGTATTCAACGCGGGCAAACCAGGCACACCTCCAGTCTGGAAAACGCCCATCGCCTTGAACTACCACCCGCTCACGATGGAAACAATGGTGATGAATGCCAAAAGTGCCCAAATAAAACCGGGACAGTTGTCGCCGAAGCCATTCATTTCCACCAATATATACCTCCATACGCTCAACGGAGTGCTGGTTTTCCTGTTTGTCTGGTTCCTGACAAAGGGCAATTTTTTTGCTTCCCTCTTTTCAGGGTTGATATTTGCCCTCCATCCCATGCACGTGGAATCGGTGGCCTGGGTGTCGGGCAGGAAAGATGTGCTGTACACGGCGTTCTTCTTGATGGCCTGTATCACGTACCTGCGCTACATCGACCAACGGAAAACAGCCTGGCTGGCTGCCACTTTTGCCTTGTTCATACTCTCTTGTCTTTCCAAGGCAATGGCGGTATCTCTGGTGCCTGTGCTATTGCTGCTGGACTGGTGGCGAGACCGCTCGTTCCGTTCGGCTGGTGTATGGCTGGAAAAAGTCCCTTTTTTCGCGGCAGCGCTGTTTTTTGGCTTGTTGGCCATTGATATTCAGAGTGGCGGGAACTTTCATGGCATGTTCCCCGGCATCGAAGGCGTGAAAACAGCCACTGCAGGAGACAAGTTTGCCATCATAGAAAGCGGGCAATTTGCGGCTTATGGGATGCTGCAGTATTTGATCAAATTCGTGACGCCAAGTAACATGTCGCCTTTTTACCCTTATCCCATAGAAAGCTTATTGCACCAACCCTTGCCGGCAATTTTCCCCGCTTCGGTTTTGATTTTATTGTTGTTGGCGGGCCTGGCCATTTGGAGTGCTCGGCACACGAAGATTGCGCTGTTTGGATTTGCCTTCTTTTTGTTCACCGTGGTGCTGGTATCGCAATTTGCCTCTGTCGGCATTGTAATCATGGCGGATCGCTACACCTATATTCCATACATTGGGCTTGGCATTGCCCTCCTGCTGGGGCTGCATCATTTTATGAAAACCGAGGCGCTGAAATATGGGGCCTGGGCGGTGATGAGCATTGCTTGCCTGGCATTTGCTGTAAAAACGTCATCCCAGGTGGATGTTTGGGATAATTCAGCGGTACTGTGGCAAACAGCTGCCAAATATGCACCGAACGACGGGTATATCATGGCCAACCTGGGGAATTATTACGGAAAAAACGGGAAGCTGGATGAGGCCGCCGCCTGTTTTGAAAAAGCCATCCAAAACAAAACGGCAAACGCCAACGTGTTTGAAGGCATGGGCAATGTCTACGGCTCGCGCAACGATCACCGCAAAGCAGCCGAGATGTTCACGGAAGCCATTAAACTCGACCCGCGAAAAGGCAACTACTACTTCAACCGCGGTACGGCCTACACCAATTTCGACCCCGCCAGGGCCATTGAAGATTTTAATACCGCACTACCCCTGCTGCCTACAGCCAAAAAGGTAGAGGTTTTGTCGAACCGCGCATTTTGTTACCTTAAAATGGAGCAATACGACAAAGCACTGGCCGATTACTCCGCCATTATCGACGCAGGAAACCCCAGGGAAAAAGATTATTTCGACCGCGGTGTGGTGCGATCAAGGCAGAACGACATTCCTGGCGCTATAAAAGATCTGGAAGCTGCGCTGCGCATCAATCCAAATTTTGAACAGGCCAAAAACGGGCTTCAGCAATTGCGCAGTGCACAGAGGTGACGGTGGACGGTAGACGGTGGACGGTAGACGGTGGACGGTAGACGGTGGACGGT
>CAYVPM010000077.1:0-8276 GCA_964453475.1 uncultured Saprospiraceae bacterium
GGTAAAGATCAGGGTGCTTCCATCGGCTGTCAGCGATGGGAAGTATTCGCTTTCAGGGGTATTGATGTTTTTCCCGAGGTTAAAAGGGTTAAAAGGCACCGGATTTTTTACGGCATCCGCGGCAAAGCGTGCGCATACCAGGATGTGCCTGGCGGTTTTGAAAAAGCGTTCATTTGTAGGCTTGCTGTACAGGTAACTGGCCAGGTGTTTGGCGCAATCTTCATACAGCTCCATTTCCCATTCTGTTTTGCCCAAAAAATAAAAAGCTACAGGTGCGTAGGCCGTATCGAGCGCCAGGGCTTCTTCGAAGTACTGTTTTGATTTGAAATAATCGCGGAGGTCGATGTAGGTATCGGCCAGGGCAAACTTGGCATCGATAAATTTGGGGTCGGCCTTTATGGCTTTTTCAAAATATCCCTGGGCGATGGCCGGCTCCCCTTGCGCCGCTTCCCGGATACCCTGATTGTAGTAAGAAAGGGCTTTCTCCGAAGTGGTTTTAAGGGTGCTGTAGTTTTGGGAAAACAAACACACTGGAAAAAAAAGGGCGAATAAGAGGCTGCGCATGGGCTATTTTCTTTGGGAAACGGAAATCAAAAGTAAAAAATTTTAAAACGGGTTGGAAAAAGCAACCAATTTGCAGTTGATTTTGGGCTTGGCAACAATTTTCCGCTGGGCAAAACGAACAGCTTGAAAATTGAAGCGCGATACCAACTCAGCCTCTCCAATTTGACAAATACCGACAACGTAGATGCCGCTGTAAGTTCACTTCTTCTGAGCGTAGGCTACCTGCATCGGCTGTAAGGCAAAATTTTTATCGCAAAAAGTGTTAAATTTTCACCCTGTGCGGGAATTATTCAAAGTTGGCACACGTTTGGTAGTATATCTATTGCTTCATACAATAGAAATGGTTTAGTGAAACAAAAGCCCGGGGCGAACGCGCTCCGGGCTTTTACTTTTTTACTATGATTCGCCTGATTTTTGTGATTGACAATGATTGCTCCAAATGATTTGGAATTGGTTACAAACATCTGTATGCTCAAAACCTGGCGGCCTGGGGGGCATACAAATCTGGATTTCCTGGTTTAGCGTATCAACGTAAGCGTCCCGGTGCGCACTTCCTCCTGCCCGACGCATTTATACCGCAGCCTGTACAGAAAAACGCCGGGATTTGCAGGCTCCCCGTTAGACGTCCCGTCCCACACATCAAAGGCCGTTTCAGCATTGAACACCCTGCCGCCCCAGCGGTCGAATATTTCAAAGGAAATAAACTCATCTACCGCAAATGGGTTGCTGATACCGAAATTGTCGTTGAGGTTGGGCGTGCCGCTGGGCGTGAAGGCATTGGGCAGGAATACCAAGTTGCAATCCAGTGTTTTCGGGTCAATTACCCGGACATATATAGAATCTATGGCCAGGCAGCCATCTGCATATTCAAACCTGACTGAATAATATGTTGAATCCAAGGGCGTAATGATCGGCGTAGCGGAACTCGGGTCAGAAACCCCGGTAGTCGGCTGCCAGGTGTAATCCTTGACGCAGTATTGCGATGTCGAAACCTGGAAAGAGTTGCCCAGGTACACCAGCGTGTCGCGGTTCAGGATTTGGTCGGCCCTGCGGTTGTATTTGGCTATTTCATCCACATCGAGGGCCTTGCTGTGAAATCGCAGTTCATCGAACAAGCCCAGGAAAGGGTTGTCGGTGGCGCATACTTTGACGCCAACTTTCAGGGGAGAAGTATTCGTCAGGTTTATCCTTGCCACGGAAGTGCTGGAATTGCGCAATTTCCCATTGACATACAGGGAATACATTTTGTTGCTGCGCGTCAGCGTGATAAACTGCCAACAAGGGTTGGGGTCCAACAGCGCCGTAACGGTGGCAAACAGGGTATCATTCTCACTGATGCCGGAAGTCAGGCGATTGAATTTAGGCACGTAACGCACCCAAAATGCATTCTTCAACCCGCAGGTGTCTTGTTTCGACATGATGACCTGAGAGTTCACCTGGGTCTGCCCATCGGGTGGCCTGATGTAAAAGCTCACCGTAAAATCGCTGGTGCTGAACACATCGGCAAACGGGCCGACAATATTCAAGGCGTCATTCGCATCGGCAAAGCGCAGCGCGGAATCCTGGATGCCGCAATCGCAACCGATCATGCCTTTGAGTGCGGCCGTGGAGCCGTTGCCGCTATCGTCGCTACCCTTGCACTGGTCGAATGAAAAATAGGCTTCCAGCTTGTCGGAAACCACTTGGGCCGACAAGGATGCGCCCAAAAGAAGCATGAAAAGAATCTGGATAAAAATTCGCATTTGAATCGAAATTTAGGTTTTGCTGTTCGTTGGGGGCTGCCGGAATGCATCCGGCGCACAGAATATGGAGACGCTAATAGGAGGCGTTTTGTTGCCTCATTTCAAAATTGTGGGGCTTGTTTTCGCAAAAAAACGCGCAGAAACTTGTTTACCCTTTCAACAGGTCGCCCAGTCCGCCCGGCGGCATCATGCCTTGCATCATTTTATTGGCTTCCTGGTTGGCAGCACTTGCAGCCTGTTCCAGCGCCCGGTTGATGGCGACCAGCAGCAGGTCTTCCAACTGTTCCAGATCGCTGACATCCACCTTGGATACGTCTATTTTAAGGTTGTCAATGCGCATGTCAGCACTGGCCTCCACTTTCACTGCGCCATCGCCGGATTCGGCTTCCACAATGATGGATGCCAGTTTCTGCTGCATTTCTTCCTGTTGCTTTTGGAGGTTCTCCAACATTCCTTCGAACATGATAAAAGTGATTGGTGATTAGTGAATAGTGATCGGTGATCAGTGATCGGTGATCAGTTGCACAACATTCTTTTTTGGTTTGGGATTTGTTTTTCAGCACTAAGGCCGGTTGGAATTATTAACGTTAAACTATACGGAGTTGATTTGAGGTGCAGGAATAGTAAGAGCCGGGGTGCTGGAATACTATGTTACGCCGAAGCACAAAAGCTGTGCACCAGTCACCAGTCATCCAATCACCAGTCACTACACCTGAAAATGCACCAAATCAGCAAATTGCTGCACCCGGGCCTGGATCATTTCCTGGGTCAATCCTTTCAATTGCTCGATGCTGAACTTTTCCACGCAAAACGAGGCCATGGCCGAGCCGTAAATGACGGCGCGTTTCATGTTTGCAAAAGAAAGGTCGTCCGTTTTTGCCAACCAGCCAATAAATCCGCCTGCAAATGTATCGCCTGCACCAGTGGGGTCGATCACTTCCAACAGCGGCAAGGCAGGTGCAAAGAAAATATCGCCATCGTGAAAAAGCAGCGCCCCGTGCTCACCTTTTTTGATAATCAGGTTTTTGGGACCCATTGCGTGGATCACTTTTGCCGCTTTGAGCAAGGAGTGTTCGCCGGAAAGCTGCCGGGCTTCTTCATCGTTGATGGTGAGCACGTCCACTTTTTTCAATACGGCCTTCAAATCATCGAGCGCCACGTCCATCCAGAAGTTCATGGTGTCGAGGACTACGAGTTTGGGGCGTTTTTCCAATTGCTCCAGCACCTGCATCTGGATGGCCGGCACGAGGTTGCCCAGCATCAGGTATTCGGAGTTGCGGTAGCTTGCGGGCAGTACCGGGTTGAAATCGGCCAGCACATTCAACTGCGTGTCGAGGGTGTCACGGGAATTGAAGTTGCTGTGGTAGCGGCCGGCCCAGAAAAACGACTTTTCACCTTGTTTGATCTGCAAGCCTTCCAGGTCGGCGCCGCGGCTTTCCATTTCTTTCAGGGTTTCTGCCGGAAAGTCGTCGCCCACCACCGAAACGATGCGCACGGGCTTCACAAAATAAGATGCAGCCAGGGTAATATAGGTGCAAGCCCCGCCCACCACCATCTCGGCGCGACCGGTTGGGGTTTCTATGTTATCGAACGCGACAGTGCCTACTGCTAAAAGACTCATGATTTGAAAGGTATAATTTTGAGAAAGCGCATTTTCGGGTTTTATTCTACGGTGCGCATTATTTTTAAAAAAAATTGCGCCGCAAAGGTTGTAAATTCTATGGGCTGAACATACCTTTGCCGCCGCTTTTGAAAGAAACTATTTTTTCAGCAGCGAAAATGCTCCCTTAGCTCAGTCGGTTAGAGCGGCGGACTGTTAATCCGTAGGTCCAAGGTTCAAGTCCTTGAGGGAGCGCCAAAAGCCATCGCGTAAGTGATGGCTTTTTTTATTGGGCATTGCCCAAGGTTATTGATTTTGCCCCTTTGGGGCTGGCGCTGCGGGCAAAGGTTTGGAGAAATTGCCAATACTTGCCAATTTGCTAACTTGCCAATTTATATTCCATGTCCCACCTGATCCTCTCCGAAGAAGTCCGCACAGCCCTCGCTGAAAAACGCCCGGTCGTAGCCCTTGAAAGCACCATCATCGCCCACGGCATGCCTTATCCGCAGAACGTGGAAACGGCTTTTCTGGTGGAAAAAACGGTGCGAGACACAGGCGCTGTACCCGCCACCTGCGCCATCCTGCACGGAAAATTAAAGGCCGGGCTGACAAAGGAAGAAATTGAATTTTTGGGCAAGGATGGCGCCGACATTCCCAAAGCCAGTCGACGCGACCTGCCTTACCTGGTCAGCAAAGGTCTGCACGGCGCTACCACGGTAGCTTCCACCATGATCATCGCCAATCTGGCAGGCATCCGCATCTTCGCCACAGGCGGCATCGGCGGCGTACACCGGGGCGCTGCCACGACAATGGACATTTCCGCTGATCTGCAGGAACTTGCCCAAACACCCGTGGCAGTGGTCAGTGCCGGCGCCAAAAGCATCCTGGACCTCGGTCTAACCCTGGAATACCTCGAAACACAGGGGGTACCCGTATTGGGCTACCAGACGGATGAATTCCCCGCCTTTTTTGCCCGCCGCTCCGGTTTTGGGGTAGATTACCGGCTAGAAACACCCGCTGAGATTGCCGCATTGCTGAAAACCAAATGGGAACTGGGCCTGCGTGGCGGGGCGCTCATTGCCAACCCCGTGCCGGAACAATATCAAATGGATCAGGCGGTGATCGAAGCGACCATTGCCACGGCGGTGAAAGAAGCAGAACAGCAAGGCATCGGCGGAAAAAAGCTTACGCCCTTTTTACTGGCACGGATTGAGATGCTGAGCGGTGGCAAGAGCCTGGAAACGAATGTGCAGTTGGTGCTGAACAATGCACGGTTGGCGGGGGAGATTGCGGGGTTCAACAGCTAATTTTTGGGGCACCTTGCCTTGCATTTTGGTTGATTTTTATTTCGCACAGATTTTACGCAGATTTCGCTGCACAGATTTTACACAGAAAAAAATGCAGAGATGAGTTGCTGCATAAGCCTTTCATTTTCGACATTGGAAAATAAATGCGAATAAAATCCCGGGCAAGTGCGAAAGTTGTCAACTTTTCACGTGGCTACAACCAATGAAAGTTTTGTTCAAAAAATATCGGTGACAACTAAACGCGCCTGTGGGGCGACCAAATCTGTGCGTTTTTTTCTGTGTAAAATCTGTGCAGCGGAATCTGTGTAAAATCTGCGCGAAAACACCTCACAAGTGTGGTGTAACTAGGCATAGCCACTTTTTCAACGCGTTTAACCTTTTAAACCCGCAACAATTTTTTCCGCTACCCCGATACTGGTGCTGAAAGACAGGTACTTCCTCCGCATTTCCCCGTTCAGCAGGCAAGCTGCACTGACATGATAATTCCCTGCTGCATCTCGCGCGCAATGCACCGCAAGCACGCCAGCGTCAGCCATCATCTGCTGCACCCGGCGCTCCACATTGGTGCAGGCTGAAACTTCCGACTCGTGGATTTGCTTGAATATCCGACGTGTCGGCAGGTCGTCACGGTGGCAGAGCCAGGCCAATGTGCCTTGGCCAACGGCGGGTACAAACTCCCTTGGGTTTAGCTCCACGATGGTATAAGCAGACAGGTCGGCGTCCAGGTGCATTGCATCCGCTGCTGCCAGAAAAATGCCTTCATAAACCCCTTCATGCAGTTTTTCGAGTCGTGCCACGGTATCGGTTTCTGGCGTCTTCATTTGCAAATCGGGGCGAAAATCCAGCATCTGCGCTTGCTGGGCCAGGTGGGCAAATCCCAAAACGCCGCTATTCCTTATTTTGAAAATCTCCGTTGGCACAAATGCCTCCTTGCGCAATACCAGCCAATCCGCAGGGTTTTCCCGTTGCGATACGGCTGTAATGACTAACCCTTCCGGCTGCTGCACGGGAATTTTGTCCAAAGCTTGAACTCCAATATCGACTTCTCCGCTGAGGAGCGCTGCGGTGATGGCATCCCAAGCGCCATTATGGCTGTTGAAATGCACTATTTCGCTTGCCTGGCCGATACGGGCAAGTTCAGCCTGGGTATGTTCTGCTTGCCAGCGCTCCAGTTTGCTGTTGCCGGTGGCGATTCTTATGTTGTTCATGTTCAAGTTCTTCGGGTTTTGCCGAAGTTAGTGCATTCGCCGAGGTTGTTTCAAAAGGTTCAGCACGGCAAATACCGCCAAACTTTATTTCGACTTTCTTGCCAAGACTTTCCAGGTTTTGAAAACCTGGAAAGTCTAAGCGCTCGAACGAAATTAAAATCGACTCGTTTTTTGTAGCCAAGCTTTTGCCCCCTAGTGAATTCCCTGTTAGTGTTTCGGCTTTATTGCCAATGCGGCTTTTATCAGTGCTTCATCTGCCAAATTCGGCAAGGTAACTTTCAATTCCGGATACTGCTCCATCGTCCTTTTCAACGTGCTGATCGCGTGGGGGTTCCGGGCCCAGGCGCGGCGCGAGATGCCGTTGTTCACATCCCAGAACAACATGCTGTGCAAACGGCGGTCGGCCTCCGGGGAGCCGTCGAGTACCATGCCGAATCCGCCATTGATGACCTCGCCCCAGCCTACCCCGCCGCCGTTGTGCAAGCTTACCCAGGTTGCACCCCGGAAGGAATCGCCAATCACGTTGTGTACTGCCATATCCGCCGTGAAGCGCGAGCCGTCGTAAATATTGGCCGTTTCGCGAAAAGGAGAATCAGTGCCGCTCACGTCGTGGTGGTCGCGGCCCAACACGACCGGGCCTTTCAGTACCCCGCTTGCAATGGCGTCGTTGAATGCCTTGCTGATGCGCATCCTGCCCTCAGAATCGGCGTACAAAATGCGGGAATGTGAACCTACAACAGGCAAATTGAGCTCCGCCGCCCGAATCCAGTTCAGGTTGTCGCGAATTTGACCTTTGATTTCATCCGGCGCTTCATCCAGCATTTTTTCCAGCACATCACCTGCCATACGGTCGGTCGTTTGCAAGTCTTTGATGTCGCCCGAACAACATACCCAGCGGAAAGGGCCAAAACCGTAGTCGAAGCACATGGGGCCCATGATGTCTTCCACATACGAAGGGTACCTGAAAATACCCTCGGCCTGGTTTTTCCAGACATTTGCCCGCGCGTCGCCGGCTTCTTTCAAAAATGCGTTGCCATAATCCCAGAAATACATACCTCGCTCGGCCATCGTGTTGACGGCATCTATGTGACGGCACAGGGTTTTGCGTACCTCCTCGAGAAATTTGGGTTTGTCGCTGATCAACAGCTTTTTTGCCGCTTCAAATGTGTAGCCAACCGGGCAATAGCCCATGTCGTTGATGTTGTGGCAGGAGGTTTGGTCGGAGCCCAGTTCCACCTTTATGTTGTCGCGCACGAAGCGTTCCCACAAGTCAACGATGTTGCCGTGGTACACCAGGGTGAGGGCAGTTTTGTCAGCTCTGGCCTGCTCCAGGGCTTTTATCAAGTCGGCCAGGTCACTGAAAACCTGCTCTTTTTTTATGTAGCCGTCAGTGAGACGCTGCTGTACCATTTCGCCGTCTACTTCGGCAATTATGCCTACACAACCCGTAATGACCGCCGCGATGGCCTGCGCACCGCTCATGCCGCCCAGTCCGGAAGTAACGAAAACGCGTCCGCCCAGGTCGTCGCCCAGGCCGATTCGGCGCCCGGCATTCAGCAACGTAATGGTGGTGCCGTGTACAATGCCCTGCGGCCCGATATACATGAAGGAGCCGGCAGTCATTTGCCCGTACTGCGTCACGCCCAGGGCATTGAAGCGGTTCCAATCGTCTTTAGTGGAATAGTTGGGGATCATCATGCCGTTGGTCACCACCACGCGCGGGGCATCGGGGTGGCTGGGGAACAAGCCCATCGGATGGCCGGAATACAGCACAAGCGTTTGGTTTCCCGTCATTTCCGAGAGGTATTGCATGGTGAGGAGGTACTGCGCCCAGTTTTGGAAAACGGCCCCGTTG
>CAYVPM010000078.1:0-8272 GCA_964453475.1 uncultured Saprospiraceae bacterium
GATTAACATTGTCCATGGCAGGGGGGCAAAAGGGTCAGAATTGAAAATGTTGCCAAACTTTATTTCGATTTTCTTAGCCAAGACCTTCCAGGTTTTCAAAACCTGGAAGGTCTAAACGCTCGAACGAAATTAAAATCGGTTCGTTTTTCATGGCCAGGCCTTTTGAGACAACCTCTAACGCAGCAATTCAAATGTTGCTGTCTTCACATCCCGTGAATTTCCACCCACAAACAATTCAAAACGCCCTGGATCTGCCTTGAACTCGGGCGTGTTGTTCCAATAAGCCAGGTCCTTGTCACTGAGTTTGAACGTGACCGTGCGCTGCTGGCCTTTGGCCAGCTTTATCTTTTCAAAACCTTTCAGCTCCTTCACGGGGCGGGCGATGTCGGCCGCAACATCGTGTATGTACAATTGCACAACTTCTTCTCCTTCCGTATCGCCGGTATTGGTGACGGTGACGGAGGCTTCAATGGTTTCCCCGAATTTCAAAGATTGCTTGTTGAGCGAAATATTGGAATAGGAAAAGCTGGTATAGCTCAAGCCAAATCCGAAGGGATATGCCGGCGTTACGGGGGAATCGAGGTAGCCGCTCGTCCACATGGTACCCGTTGTTTGCTGGGGCCTGCCTGTGTTGAGTTGGTTGTAATGGATCGGCACCTGCCCGACGTTGCGCGGGAAAGTCATGGGCAGTTTACCGCCTGGGTTTACCTTCCCTGTCAATACATCGCTGAGCGCGTTGCCCGCCTCAAAACCTGGCTGCCAGGCAACAAGGATGGCCTGTGCGCGCTCGCTGGCGTTGTTGAATACCAGCGGGCGGCTGTTGAAAAGCACCAACACGGTGGGCTTTTCATTAGGCGTCAGGTAGCGCATAATGCGTTCCTGGTCATTGTTAAGCTCGAGGTTGCTGACCGAGCGGCTCTCGCCACAGTCGATGCCGCGTTCGCCGAGACACACGATTACGAGGTCGGCATCGCGGGAAGCTTGTCGCGCGGCTGAATACTCTACCTCTGTACAAGGCGCATTCAGGCAAATTGGGGTAACGGTTACCGTGAAACCCATTTTTTCAAGGCTGGGTTTCAGGGCATCTGCCGGTGTCACCACTTTGGTAGAGTCATAATCGCGCATGCCCAGGCCGAGGGTCCAAAAGCTCATATAGTCTTTGTTGCCCTTGCTGTCGGCATAGGGGCCGATGATGGCTATTTTTTTGAAAGGTGAATTGGGGCTGAGCGGCAGCAAACCGCCGTCGTTTTTCAACAACACCATGCTTTTGGCCGCGGCTTCTCGGGCTACCAGACGGTATTCGGGTTTTTCAAGTGCCAATTCACGCTGCGTGGGATTGAGTTGGATGAAAGGGTCGTCGAAGAGGCCGAGGGCGTATTTCAGGCGCAACACCCGGCGCACGGCTTCGTCGATTTGCGCTTGGGTCACACGCCCGGCTTCCAGTGCTTTTTTCAGCCCTTTTTGGAAAGTGCCACCGGCCATGTCCATGTCGCTGCCTGCACCGAGGCATTTTGCGGAAGCATCCACCTCGTTTTCAGCGGCGCCGTGTATGATGGTTTCACCGAAAGAATTCCAGTCGCTGACGACCATGCCTTTCCAGCCCCATTCGCCGCGCAAAATATCGGTGATCAGGTGTTTGTTCATGCTGGCCGGCACGCCGTTCAGGGTATTGAAGGCATTCATAAAAGTGGCACTGCCTGCTTTGGCAGCAGCGGCGAAGGGCGGCAACACCATTTCGCGCAAGCGTTGTTCGCTCATGTCGACGCTGTTGTAATCGCGGCCGGCTTCTGTGAAACCATAGGCTGCGAAGTGCTTGGTACAAGCGGCAAGGGTGGTTTTATCAGCCAGGTCATCGCCCTGAATACCGCGTACGCGGGCAGCAGCTACGAGGCTTCCGAGAAAGGGGTCTTCGCCGGCGCCTTCCATCACACGGCCCCAGCGCGCATCCCAGGAAACGTCGACCATGGGTGTGAACGTCCAGTTCTGGCCATCGGCCGCGGCTTCAGTGGCGGCTATGCGCTCGATGCGCTCGATGAGGTTCAAATCCCAGGTGGCAGCTTGCGCCAGGGGGATCGGGAAAATGGTCTTGTAGCCATGAATGACATCGAAACCAAAGATCAGCGGGATGCCGAGCCTGCTGCTAGTGGCCGTGCGCTGCATGGTGATTTTGTTGCTGAAATTGGTGTGGCTCAACACTGAGCCAACATTGCCCGCACGCACCTCGTTGAGCAAGTCATCTTTCTTTACGTCGGTGCCGGTGCTGATGTCGCCGACAACCTGGTTGAGCTGGCCGATCTTCTCGTCGAGGGTCATTTTGGCCAGCAGCGCCTCCACCCTTGGCTCGATGTTTTGGACAGAAGTTTTTTGGGCGCTCGAATTAGTTGAAAATGAAAGTGCCAGTACAAGCACCAGCAAGGATGAAAGGTTGTTCATGGAATGTGAAAATTTTGGCAAAACTACTGAAAAGCCTTTGAAACACTGCCGCCCTTGTCCAGGCTTTGCGTAATCTTGCCCCCAGAAAGTACAATTTATGGACAAGCGCATCTTCGACCCCAAAGAATCGGTATGGCTGAGCGGCCCCAACGAGCGCAGCTTTGAGCTTTTTTTCGCTTTTCGGGTTTTTCGGGAATTTATCCGCGGGTTCCGCGCCCTGCATTTTGTCGGACCCTCCATCACGGTGTTTGGCTCAGCGCGGTTTCAGGAAGGACATCGTTATTATGAGGCCGCACGGGAAATGGGCCGCCACATCGCCACAGATTTGGGCCTGACGGTAATGACCGGCGGCGGGCCGGGCATCATGGAAGCCGCGAACCGGGGCGCCCATGAAGCGGGAGGCCGCTCTGTTGGCTGCAATATCGTGTTGCCGCACGAGCAGGCCGAAAACCCTTACGTAGATAAATTTGTCACCATTCGCTATTTCTTCGTGCGCAAAGTGCTGCTGGTGAAATATTCTTACGCTTTCGTCATTTTCCCCGGCGGCTTTGGCACGATGGATGAGCTTTTTGAAACGCTTACCTTGGTACAAACCGCCAAAATCCACCATTTCCCCATAGTCGTGATGGGTTCTGACTTTTTCAAGCCGCTGCAAGATTATTTGAAGTTCATGGCAGAACAGGGCACTATTTCTCCGAAGGATTTAGACCTCCTGCTGTTCACGGATAATCCAAATGATGCCATTGCGCATATCAGGCACTATATTTCCAGCAATTACAAGGTGCAGATACGGAAACGCCCCAGCTCATGGCTTTTCGAAAAAGCATGAGAACAACAGGCTTTTCGCCGTCATTTCCCTGTTAACATTTTCAAAAGCAAATCCCTTTAGGTATGGTTTGCCAATGCTTTTATAATTTTGCAGGCCTTTAGCCAAAAGCTTTTTTTCACAAAAACATCTTAAATAACATTCAGCTACCCATGATATTCAAAAACCTTTTGACTGCCGCATGTGCAGTTTTGTTCCTCCAATCGGCCGTTTCACAAACCGACCCCGTGTTGTTTACGGTAAAAGGAAATCCCGTTAAGGTGTCGGAGTTCAAATACATTTATTCGAAAGCCAATCAGGACAAAGCCGATTTTTCGGAAAAAAGCCTGCGTGAATACCTGGAACTTTACACCAATTTCAAGCTGAAAGTGCAAAAGGCCCGCGACATGCGGCTCGACACCATCACGGCACTGATGTCGGAGTTGGATGGTTACAAGCGCCAATTGGCCAAATCGTACCTCGAAGACCGCGAAGTGTCGGACAAGCTGGTGCGCGACGTATTCGACCGCATGCAGCAAGATGTGGATGTAGCGCACATTTTCATCGCTTGCGACCTCACAAAAAGTCCTGCCGACACGCTGATCGCCTTCCAACGGGCGCAAAACCTGTTGAAAATGATCCAAAAAGGAGGCGATTTCAACAAAATAGCGGTAGACAGCTCCGAAGACAAATCAGCCAAAGACAACCGCGGTAACCTGGGATTTGTAACAGCCATGCTGCCCGACGGCTATTACAATTTTGAAAAAGCCATCTACGCTGCCAAAGCCGGCTCGGTCATAGGACCAATCCGTTCCAATGCCGGTTACCATGTCATCAAGGTAATTGCCTTCCGCCCCGCCCGCGGCGAAGTGGAAGTAAGCCAAATTCTTGTCCGCAAGGGTGACGCCCCGGAACGCCTGGCGGCCGCGCGCATGAAGGCCGACAGTGCCTACAAAGCGCTCGTAGCCGGTGGCAAATGGGAGGAAGTGTGCACCAAGTACAGCGAAGACAAAGCAACCTCCGCCAAAGGCGGCTATATCGGTTTCTTTGGCATCAACCGCTACCAAAAGCTGTTCGAAGACACAGCTTTCGCCCTCGAGAAAGACGGCGACTACTCCCAGGTTATCGAAACAAGCATCGGATTCCACATCATCAAGCGCAACAGCCGCAAAACATTGGCCAACTTCGATGAGGTAAAACGGCCATTGACCGACCGGGTAAAACGCGATAGCCGCAGCGAGATCGCACGGCGGAGCATGATCGCGCGTATCCGCAAAGACGCCGGCTACCAGGAATACCCTGCCGTGATGAAGGCATGGACGGCCAGGCAAGTCGATTCTGTTTTCCTGACCTTCAAATGGAAGCCCGAAGCAGAGAAATCCAAAGAAGTACTGCACCGCTACGGCAAAGAGAAAGCGTACACCGTGGCCGATTTTGAAGAATTCTGCGCGCGCTCCAGCCGTGAGCGCATGCGCGGCGTGGGCATGCCGATGTCAGAAACCATCAACAAATTGTACGATACCTGGACGGACGAAACATCCATCCAGTACGAAGAAAGCCACCTGGATGCCAAATACCCGGAATTCAAGTCGCTCATGCGCGAATACGAGGAAGGCATCCTGCTCTTCGAAGCGCTCAAGCAAAACGTGTGGGATCGCGCCAACTCCGATTCTGTTGGCCTGGAGACCTATTACCGCAACAACCTGAGCCAAAAATACAAGTGGGACGAGCGCGCCCGCGTGAGCATCTACACCATTAAAACTGATGACGCCAAAATCGTCGGCGAAATTGAAGCGTATGCCGCCAAAAACCCTTCGGCAGACGTGCTCAAGAAGTTCAACGCCAAGGAAGAATTGCTCACCGTGCTCGAAAAAACCTACGAGCGCAACAAAAACAAAGAACTGGGCGCCTTGTGGAGCCCGGGCGACCGCACAGCCCTGAAGACAGATGCCGGCACCAAGACAGCTTCTTTCCAAAAAATAGAGGAAATACTGCCACCGCAGCCCAAAACCCTCGGAGATGCACGCGGCTACGCCGTGGCCGACTACCAGGACTACCTGGAGAAAAAATGGATCGACGACCTGCACAAGGAGTATGCGGTGAAGCTGAACGAGGACGTGTTAAAGGGTCTGGTGAAGAAATAAAAGGAGCGCTATGAAAGAGACGGCTGAACATCATGAACGCATCGCCAAATTGACCTTCGCATCGGTTTACCCGCATTACGTCACGAAAGTGGAGAAAAAGGGCAGAACCAAAGCTGAATTGCATGAAGTGATTGAATGGCTGACCGGGTACGATGAAAAAAAGCTGCAAGCGCTCATTGAAGCAAAAGCCACTTTTGAAAAATTCTTTGAAGGCGCGCAATTGAACCCCAATGCGCACCTGATCACGGGCGTCATCTGCGGCTACCGGGTGGAAGACATTGAAAATCAGCTAACCCGGCAAGCCCGGTATTTGGACAAGCTGGTGGATGAACTGGCGAATGGGCGGAAGATGGAGAAGATATTGCGGGTGGGGTAGCTGAGAATTCTCGCCCATGATTATCGTCGTTAAAATTCTCGTCATGCCCAATGACAGGTATTGTTCTGATTTTGGGCAAAAAGCGGGCATGAAAAACTCAGCAGGACAAAGATAATTTTTTTTCATGGCATTAAACAAAGAATGAGCCACCCCGGAGTTTCGGGGTGGCTCATGTAATATGGCTCTAATGACTGATTACAAGACAGTCAGAAGGCATGCCGTTCAGGTAATAAAGGCAAATGCCGGGAAAAGCCTCCCAACACCTCCCTATTTCCCCATTACCACCAGATTTCCCTGAACACTTCCATTCTCTGCTGCCAAACGGTAGCGGTACATGCCAGCCGGAATATCCGGCAGCGAAATATCAAGTGTCTGCGTGCCCGCAACAATTTCGCCTTTGAACAACTGGGCCACATAGCGGCCGTCTGCTGCGAATAGCTCGAAGCGAATATTGGCAGCATGAAGGGCTTTAATGTTCAGGAACAGGTGGTCTGTTGCCGGGTTTGGATACACTTGTACCGATAAATTGCCGCTAAGTTCCTGGGTTCCGCTCACACATGCCTCCGCCAGAACCGCCGCTGAGGTCCCTGCGCAACCATCCAGACTGCTCATGGCCACGGTGTACGCCCCGGCAACCTGGGCTGTCCAGGTTTGCTGGTTAGCGCCCTGTATGGCCACGCCATCCAGGAACCACTGGTAGTTACTGCCGGCCGGCGCGCTCAAGTGGCACGAAGCTTCTAATCCGACGATTGGAATAAAGGGCGGGAACACACTCACCTCAATGGTGTTGGACTCTGGGCCTACGCCGCAGCCATTACTCAAATTGGCATTGTAAGTACCTGCGTCAGAAACAATTATGCTTGGTCCTGTTATTCCGTTCGACCAGTTCACTATACAATTGGCACAAACATCTTCCGCCACGAGCATCACGGATTGTCCAGGGCAAAGCTGGGTAGACGCTGATGCCGAGATCGTTGTCGCGCCGGGTACCGTTGCTTCAGTAAATGTAAGGGGCGCAGAAGCAGGGCTATCGCCACAGGCATTGCTGAGCACAAGGGAGTAAGTCCCTGCACTGGTTACGGTAATGCTGGGGCTGCCCTCACCAGTCGACCACTTGAAGGTACAACCCGCGCAAGGGTTGTCGGGCGCCAGTTCTACCGATGCGCCTGGGCAAAGGACGGTTGTACCGGAAGCGCTGACAATGGGCATGTCAGGAACTGTGCCGACAAGCACCGAAATGGTATTGGATGCCTGACTGTCGCCACAGCCATTGCTCAGTACCGCCGTAAAGTCGCCGCTGGCGCCGACGATGATGCTTGCGCCGCTGGCGCCGTTCGACCAGCTTACCGTGCAGCCTGGGCATACCATATCTGCTGTCAGTTCAAGCATTTCACCTGCGCATAGCGTGGTGGAGCCTGCCGCAGAGATGGTGGTTGCAACAGGCAAACTATCGACAATAACATTAACCGGGATGGAAAGCGGACTGTCGCCACAGGCATTGGCCACCGTGGCAGCGTAGCTACCCGGACTGGAAATACTGATATTGGGGTCGGTAGCGCCCGTTGACCATACAACAGTACAGCCTGGGCAAATATTTTGGATTTCCAGTTCCACCGCCTCGCCGGAACAAATGGAGGTAGGGCCATTGGCGGTGACAAGCGGCGTTTCTGGAACAGTGCTCACTTCAACGGCGATGATGTTGGAGGCTTCGCTTTCGCCGCACATATTGCTGGTGATAGCAGTGTAATTGCCTTGCGTTGTGACCGTGGTGCTCGTACCTGTTTCCCCGTTTGACCAATGTACCGTGCAAGTGGAGCATACATTTTCGGCGCTCAGCAGCACCGAAGCGCCGGAACAGAACGCTGTTGGGCCGTTGGCGGCAATGCTGGCCGCTTCGGGCAATATGGCTGTTTCGACCGATACAGGCAGAGAAGCCGTGCTTTCACCGCATAGGTTGCTCAGGCTTGCCGTGTATGTTCCCGCCGTGGTAATCTCAATGGAAGCGCTTGTCTCCCCCGTAGACCACAACAAAGCGCAACCCGGGCAGATGCTTTCCGCTGTCAGCTCCAGGATGTCGCCCGGGCAAAGGATATTGGCGCCGGTAGCGATGAGGATCGGAGCCTCTGGCATGGTTTCCATTGCTACCGCAACCAGGTTCGATACCGGACTGTCGCCACAGGTATTGCGCAAAGTGGCGCTATAGTTCCCTGCGTTGCTGACGATGATGCTCGGCCCAGTTTCCCCATTCGACCAGTGTACGGTGCAATCCGGGCAAACATTTTCTGCGTTCAGCTGGACGGAGGCGCCGGCGCAAATGGTTGTAGGACCGGCGGCGGAGACGGTTGCTGCTTCGGGCGCTGTGTTCACCCAACCGGTCACCTTGACGCGATCACTTTCACAGGGAAAAGAAGTTTCCACTTCAATGTCGTACAAGTAATAGTAGTAGTCGAGGCCGGCGCTGGAGTTTTTAAGGCTTACCAGATCAGCCACTTCGTAAGGGTAGTTTGGGCCCGA
>CAYVPM010000079.1:0-8253 GCA_964453475.1 uncultured Saprospiraceae bacterium
GCAACTCAAATATACGCCCATTCTCCCGGGGTTTTTCCTTTAGTTTACGGCATTGGCCTCGCGCGCGCTTGGGATGGTCGTATAGAACGCCTCTCGCGAACGGGGCGTTGTGCATTTTCGATACATTTTACATCATATCTATAGTCAACGCAGAGTGGTTGTGAATGCAAGAATGTAACAATCATTTTAAAATCACGCATTTATTTCATTCAAATCGTTCAAAATCACTTTAATCTCAGTATAATATGTCTCACCTACAACTGCTCATCATGCGAAACACATTATTACTACTACTACTTTCAACCCCCTTGTTCCTCAACGCTCAACAGCTCGCCGTGCGCACCGTAACCGTTTTCAAAAACGGCAAGGCCATGGTGGAACGCAGCGGCAGGGTACCCATCGAAAACCGGCGCTATACCACCCGCACGCTACCACCCGCACTATTTGGTACCTACTGGGCATCTTCTGCTTCCGGAGAATTGACCAGCGTCTTCACATCAAAGGACAGTCTGGAAACTGCTGTTCCGAAAACCTTGCCGATTGATCTTCTGGAGAAAAACAAAAATCAGACCGTACGAATTTGGCTGAATTCCGTCAACAACCAACCCTCGGAAATCCAGGAAGGAAAGTTCATCCGCCGGCTACCCAATAATACAAAATACGGAAACGTCGACAATTTTTTATCCCGCTGAGGCGGTGAATGATGTAGTGCTCGACGGCGTTGAGTTCAGTGATGGCCATGTACAATGGTTTTCATTTTGTCTAAAATTATTTCCATTCGCTCGTCTACACCATCAAAGTACAGATGTCCGGGCATGGCATTTAGTATATCTTCATTTTCCAGCATTTTCCTGATGCTTTCACCCAGGTATTGTTTTAATACACCATCGTCTGTACTGAGAATCTGTGCTACCAGTTTTGAAGCATAGTTGAAGAGGTAGATGATATCTTCAAAATCATGACTGGCGTACAAATCATTCATGCCCCGGTCAAAAAAAGCGTCCATTTTTGAAGCTATAAAATACGGAAGCGGAAGTATTTGCACTTCAACGTCTTCCAACTCAACAATGATTGCCAGATTGAAACCAGCATCAAACCAGCGGTTACCGGGAGCCCAGCCTACTGCTTGTGTTGACATTACATCCACCAGCAGGTCTTCATAGGCAAACCGGCAGATAACAGTTGAATCAGCTTGTTCATGAAAGCCTTTTTCGGTAAGGTCCCGGCGCAAATCTTCCAGTTGGCTGACTGTGGTAATTTGAAAAGTCAGGTCAATATCTTTTGTTGGTCTGATATCTTCGGCAGCCGGGTCATCAACGTAAAGGCTAACCATGGCGCCACCTACGAAAACAACCTTATTGTTAAGATCGCCCAATGCCTTGGCAATCTTCACGGTTGCCATTCTGTTGATGGTGGTATTCTTTAACATATTTTCGTTCTTAGCAATTCCAAGGCTAAATTTCGCTCCCTGGCCCGCCCCACCCGTATCGCATCAATCAGTGCCAGGCACTCGTACAATTTGGAGTCCAATTCAACCGCTTGAACAACCGAAGGGTACAAAGGCAATATGCTTTGCCCCCTCAGGTGACCTTTGGCGTATGGCCAAACGTAGTGCTCACTGCTGTTTATGAGTGATGCCAAAGGCTCCACACTGTGTGCCGTTGGAATTCCCCGGACCACCATGCCCGGTTGCTGCGGGAACATGTATGGAACGCCGTATTGCAACAGATCCATGAATGGCTGCCTGGCCACTTCTTTGCCTTTGTTTTGCAATAAGCGTGCATAGGCTGACCTTTTCAAGGACGCGCTTATTTCGGACTGGCTGATAAAAAGGGACTTGGCCAGAGATATTTGATTCTTAGCCCCTTCCTCCCCCAGGAGAAGTTTTAACAAAACCACCAAATCTTGTGGCCGCAGCGTTGGAATTGCTTTGTTGTTCATTGAATTATCAGTATTCGCGATACGCAAATGTACGTATTTATTTTCTGATATTCAGATGTTTAAAAAATAATATCGTGTATCGCGATATGCGATATTATCTGTTGCGACCACTATATTTCCCCGCTCGCCTTTAGGCTATCCACCACGCCCCAAACGCGCGTGCGAGATTAGGGCGTGGTGGATAGCCTCATGCAAGGGCTGCGATCTTTTCAAGTGCGCTGTGCTTGACCGAGCCTTAGTGCCACTGGCGGCCTTGAGCCCTGTATTTTCGACACCACCCGATCCAATAATAGCCTTAGCCCTTTCCTGCTTCCCATATCCCCTTGTCCCTTGTCCGAAACCTACAGATTCGGGAACCCTCCGCCAAGCCTAACAAGCAGGCCTTCTCTCCTGTATAGGGGCCACCATAATCCTATGCTATTGGGTACAAAATCCCAGCTTGGCACACATCCCTATACCTTCAATTATAGTCAACGCAAAGTGGTCGTGAATGTTGGAATGGTACAATCATTTTGAAATCAGGCATTTGTTTCATTCAAATCATTCAAAATCACTTTAATCACAGTATAAATCACGAATTAATACCTTTAGCTTTTTCCAATTTCAATACAAAACAATAATGAGAAACTTTCATAGCTGCTTCGCTGCCCTATTGTTTATAGCTGCCAGTTCTTGCACAATTCTGACCAGTGTGCTTGGCAACTTCGGAGCAAACAGCACAGCGGATAAGTCCCCAAATAATCCGGGTGTAGCAGTAACATTAAGAGATGCAAACCAAAATGCAGGAATGGAAAACATTAACCCATTTAGCCAGGAGGGCAATAAGGTTGCCAGATTTTGCAGCTATATGCCCTACGCAAAAGAAGCGCAGGCTGCTACCGGCTAAGCAAATGATTGGATGTTGAGCAGAAGTGGTTATTATAAGTACTTAGAAGGTTGGTGCAACACTCAACGAATTCCTTCCGCTTAAAATGGAAAAACACCCTGGGAAACATTTTATGAGAAACCCTTAAACAACTAATTCCACAAAAACCCACCTTAGATTGCTTCTTTGTTTAATCCTGTGTTAATTTATAGCTTTAGTTAATACATATCCATTTTCAAATCGAATTGTGTCCGGAGATTCATTTGTTTGTCTTTTGCTTATTGCAAATGTAGCAGAAAAACGAACTTCAATCCTTCCGACAAGTTTATCAAAACTCAAGACCTCCAACTTGTTTTCAGTAACAGTTGTATCCAGCAAAAACATGTCCCCTAAAATGTGTCCGTCGTCTTGGAATGTATTATATGATGCTCCTATATCGACATAGTTTCCACCGAGTTTTGAAGCTTCTAAATCATAAATGCCCAGTTCCATTGGAACCTTTAAAAATTCAAATCCTTCTCTTAGGAAATTATTGTTGTCGAAACTACGCATTAGAATAACAATATAATCCTTCCCCCATTTGGACTCGAACGCTGCATAGGGTTTAGCCTGCCAAGGTTCCCCATTTTTTAACACAGAAACTTCTCCCCAATACCGGTTATCCTCTTGTTGTGTCTTATCGCATCCTAGCAAAAATAATATAGTCAATAATATTGTTAGATGTTTCATTGTTTTTTACTGATTTATTCGTAAGAAGAGATTTTATTACATAAGGTTGGGCGAATCATCTGGTGATATAAGAAGCTGATCACAATTTTACAATTCTTGAATTATAAAGGTTATCTCCAGTTAATAAACGAAGGTTATAAATCCCCTGGGGGATTCCTATTAAATCAACAGGTTCTTCATAATAACCACTGTCAAGCCAGGTACTATCAAATATAGTATTTACAGGCGTACCCGAAAAATCAGTTATTTTTAGAACCACATTCATTCCTTTTTCTAGTTGAAATGAACATCTGGTATAATTCACCGCAGGGTTAGGAAATACAACAATTTCATCGAACCGATTTGGCTTCTCTGGTCTAAGATGACCATGTTCGCAGAAAACGATGCCAATGCTAAAAAAGTCCTCACTTATTTCATTATTTGCAGAAATGACCTTTATTCGAACCCAAATTATTTGCCCTAGCAAAAAAGGGCCCGAAATACTTAAATTTTGATTAGTACTAATAATGCCGCCGTAATTCACTCCATCGTTACTAATTCGCCATTCATAAGTATATGTACCAGGTGATCCCCCATACACGATTGAGCTCAAAGAAATTCCGTTGCCTGAATTAATGCAGTGATAGTTTTTCCCTAAGATATATACGGTAAGTGGCTGATCTCCACCTGCGAAAGCAGTTGCCATTGTACATGCATTATTTCTAAGTATCGAGGCATTGTCACGACTGGTTTCACCTGTAGCTTCTCCTTTGTAACTAACATTCGGGTTGGAAAAGTGTGGAATAACCTTAGTGTCAGCTGTACTAAACATTATTGTTCGTCGCTTCTTTTTGTTAGGAAAACATCCCGTTTTGAATACGTGCGCATGTTCAATTGGGCCAATATCATCGCATTTAGATCCTCCTGGTACTACACATGGTTCATGCCTACAACCAAATAAATGAGCTAGCTCATGCGCAAAAACTATTGACGATAGTTCACCATCACCCACTTGAAGAATTGCGAATGACGTTTGAGTAAAAGGACCAAAGTCTTGTTGTAGGCCAGCCAAATCCCAAGTTGTGCTCCTGCCCAAAATCATTACAATATCTGCTCCTGCATTTGTTATTAAAGTGGCGAGAGGAACTCCGCCGATTGACTCAATAGTTGAGGATGAATTAGTAAATTCATTCAAATCATCTTTGATTACTGAACTCTCTGTAAAATCGACCCCAACTATATCCGCCAATACTAAGTTAATTTCATCCTTGCCAAGTCCACTATTTCGAAAAAATTGATTGGTCATATTTAAGTCGACAGTTGCAGTAGCAGTGATATTAGGAACAAAATCGGCCGCAGCAGGAGTATACAGTATCAGAACCCTAATGTCACAATTGCCACCTCTATCCTGTGCTTCGACGGATGAAATTCCTTCGTTTTCGCCATTAGCAGAACATTGAAGCTCTATTGTATAACTAGTGTCAACTGTTCCCAGAACATTTACTTCTCCGCCAATATCACCAATAGTATAACCTACGTCATCTATTTTGAGGTAACCAATCTTAATGCTATCTTGAGCTAGTACGAATAAGTGTCCTTCAAAACAAGAACAGGTGTCAACTTGTTCAATCTCGCCATACCATGAATATTTGTTTGGAGAGAAGTATTGAACATTCTTCGCTTTAAAAACCACTGTCTGACATTGGCTTTCTGGAATATAGATTTGTACGAGTCCTCCACTTTGAAACAAGGCCAAGTCTTCTATTTGAATAAAATCGTAGTCAACGAAACTTAAGTTGTTTTGAATTTTTCCAAGGTTTAGAAGTTGGGATTCTGTGAGTTGAGTTTCATTAATTTCTCTTGAATGAATATAGTTTGATAATGTTTGAGCAATGAGGCTCGTTTGAAAGCCTAGAATCTGCAGAAGAACAACAATTGTCAAATACGCAGTAAATTTTAAGGTTTTATTTTCCATAGGTTGATAAAAATTTAGTAAAAGTCGATATTCTGATCCAATGGTTTGTACAATTTTTGCTCATCTCAATATATCTAATGTTAAAATTAGCGAAATCGTTGTTATTTAACATTTATGTAGGCATAGGTACAAACTGGCGATATTTCGTTTTATTTGACCTGGCAGGTGTTCCGCCCCTTTTGCTAAAGCAACATCATGCCGCCGAATCGCCCTGTGTCTGTGTTTTCACCACGCAGGAAATGCACAGCACAATGTACCTGTCAATTTTACCAATATTCCTTCGGCGGCGGCCAATCATCGCCATACCAAAAATGTGTCAAAAACGCCCAACGTAAATTCGCGCAATCAGAAGAAGCAGCAAAGCCCCAGCAAGAGAACCACTATTACCCATTTAGGATGAAGATGGAAGGGCCCTGGCGGGCGCAGGTGGGGGTGGAGAACCCGTATCTGGACAATGGGAAAAAGCTGAATGAGGCTTTCGGCCTGAATTCCTTGAAACCCATCTCTATGACTACTATTGTACGCATTTCCAAACAACCATCACCCCGTCTTCCTATAATTCCACACCGCCCAACTGTTCAACACCACCGCCATTGCCGCAATAACGCCCAATTGGTGCAGCATGTCCGACAAGCTGCTCGCTTTCAGCATCACCATGCGCACCACTTGAATCAGGTAAGTGACGGGGTTGAAGGCCGCGATCCACTGCGCCCACTCGGGCATGCTCTCGATGGGGGTGAACAAGCCGCTCATCAAAACAAAAACCATCATAAAGAAAAACATGATGAACATGGCTTGCTGTTGGGTTTGGCAAAAAGTGGATACCAGCAAGCCAAAACCGAGGATGGCAAAAAGGTACACCGCAACAAAAAAATACAATAGCGGTATGCTGCCCTGGGGTACAATATCATAGATCAGATACCCTAAAATGAGCCCGTTGGTAAAAACGACATTGCCCAAAATCCAGAATGGGAGGAGTTTGCCCAACACAAACTGGGCCTTGCTGATCGGCGAAACATTGATTTGCTCAATGGTGCCTACTTCTTTTTCCCGTACAATGTTGAGGGCCGTCATAAAACCACCAACCATGGTGACCAAAATGGCAAGAATGCCCGGGATAAGCACCAGTTTGTAGTTGTTTTTGGGGTTGAACCAATTGCTGGAAACTATTTCAAGCCCGCTGGCCTGCTTGATGCCGGGCGCCATTTCCAGCAAAATATCTTTGTTGAAATCCCGCAAAATCTGATTCAGGTAGCTGCCCCCCAGGTTAGCCTTTGTGCCATTGATGGCGTTTACGGCGAGAAACACTTTTTGGCTGTTTTCCCGAACCAAATTGCGTTCAAAGTTGGCAGGAATTTCCAGTACCACATCTGCAGCATCCGTTTCGATCAAGCTGTATGCCGCTTTGAAAGAAGGAGCGTTGTCTACCAGTTTGAAATAACCGGAGCCGATGATTTTGGAAATCATTTGCCTGGAAACGGAGGAATGATCGTTGTCGACCACCACGAGGTTGATGTTTTTAAATTCGTAATTGGCCGCCAGGGGCAGGATCAAAAACTGCATCGTTGGCATCACGATGATGAGCGCCAGGATGGTTTTGTTGCGGAATATTTGCTTGAATTCCTTTCTGAGCAATATGAGTAAGGTGCGCATCAGTCTAGCCTGGTTTTGAATCGTTTAATACTCACGCCAAAAAACAGGAGCGTGATGCCTGCCAATATGAGCGTCTCCTTCCAAACAGCGGCAAATGAAGCCCCTTTTATCATCACGGCTTTTACGATAATGTAAAACCATTTGGCGGGTACGATATTGGAGATCACCTGCAAGGCTATCGGCATGTTTTCGACGGGAAACATGAAACCGCTGAGCATAAGCGTCGGCAGCATCATGCCCATAAGGGAAATGAGCATGGCCGCTTGCTGCGAACTGGTCTGAATGGAAATCAGGATGCCAAGCGTGAGGCAGGTGATGATAAACAGGGTGCTTTCGGCAAGCAACAGCAGCAAACTGCCGTTGATCGGGACATCCAGCACAGATACGCTCAGCAAAAGAATGGCGCTCAGGTTGACCAGCGACAACATCAGGTAAGGGATGGCTTTGGCAATAATAACCACGGCAGGTCGCATGGGCGATACCAGCAGTACCTCCATCGTACCGGTTTCTTTTTCCTTCACGATGGCTATGGCCGTCATCATCACGCAGACGAGCAGCAGCACCATGGCCATCACGCCGGGCACAAAATTGGGGGCACCTTTCAGTTGGGGATTGTACAACATCCGAACCTCGGCGCCGATCTGATAGGGCAGTTTGGCCAGCTTGTTTTGTTCCGCCTGGTAATCCAGCACGATGGCCGACAAATAGCTGTTGATCTGGTTGCCCATGTTGATATCGGTGGCATCGATGATGAGCTGGATTTGGGGGCTGTTGTTGCGCGCGAGGTTTTCCTGAAAACCTTCCGGAAACACCACGGCCGCCTTGATTTTCCCTTCCTGAAACGCGGCTTCTATTTGTTCATGGGTCAACACGTTTTTTTCGATGTCGAAATAGCGGCTGGCGTCAATTTTAGTGGTAATCTGTTGGGAAGCATAATCTTTGGCGTAATCGACAATGGCAACCCGGCTGTCCTTGACCTCGCTGCTCAGGGCAAAACCAAACAACAGCACCTGCGCCACGGGCATCCCAAAGAGGATGAGCAGCACTTTTTTGTCGCGCAGCACATGGTAGAACTCCTTTTGTATGAAGGTGAAAAGCTGTTTCATCATTC
>CAYVPM010000080.1:0-8210 GCA_964453475.1 uncultured Saprospiraceae bacterium
GATACCGACATGATAAAGGATGCCAACGACCCTTCTATCTGGAGGCTGCGCCTTATTCTGACGGATGGCGAAGCCAAATTCAGGGCCGACAATGACTGGGCTGTAAACTGGGGCGCGGGAGATTTCCCCTCAGGCATCGCACAAACTAATGGCGCCAACATCCCAGTGCCTGCAGGTGAGTACAAGATCACCTTCAACTCAACAACCGGCGCATACAACTTTGAACTCTTGCAAATTTACAGCACCGTAGGACTCATCGGACCAGCCACGCCGATTGGCACTTGGGACACTGATGTTGATATGACCAAAGATGGTGTGGACGAATCCTTTTGGTTCATCAATTCCATTGACCTGACCACTGGCGAAGCCAAATTCAGGGCCGAAGATGCCTGGGCCGTGAACTGGGGCCTCGCACAATGGCCTTCCGGGGTTGGTACACAAGACGGTCCAAACATCCCGATCACGGGCGGCACTTACCGCGTAACGTTGAACTCTGCCACCGGTGAATATGGCTTTACCACACCAAGTTCTACCGTGAACCTGTTGTCGGGCAATGCCGTTAGCGTGATGCCCAACCCTGCCAAAGACATGGTGAACATCAACATCAACGCGGCAGAACTGCAAGGCGACGTTCGTGTGATTGTCTTCAACAGCCTCGGCGCACAGGTATTGGTTCAAAACCTGAACATACAGCAAAGCGCACAGCTCGATGTTTCACGCCTGGTTCCGGGCAACTACATCGTGCATATTGCCAACGACAAGTTTGTGGTGGGCAAAAAGATCGTGCTGGTGAAATAGCGGCAATAGTGCGAATTTTTACGCACTAGGATTGTGTAATAATGCTTGGCTGCGAAAAACGAACCGATTTTAATTTCGTTCGAGCACTTAGACCTTCCAGGTTTTCAAAACCTGGAAGGTCTTGGCCAGGAAAATCGAAATAAAGTTTGGCGACATTTTCAATTATGACCCTTAGACACAACTCCGTCTAGGCCAAGAAAACAAAAAGGGTTTTTGGCGGTGTTTTCAACCTCGGCCCTTCTGACCCTGGTTGCCAAATCTACCCTGAATCCCCAAAACGCAACCATCGCCTCACGGCTTTCCACGATTTTTAAAAACTCACCCTCTAAAAGTTTGGCGGACTGCTACCCAAATTCGCAGATTTGTGGCAAAATCGTAACGGTTTTTCAACATACCAAACCTCGTTTTTGCCATGCGACTATTTGCCTACCTGTTTTTTACAAGCCTTTTTGCCAGTACCCTCTCCGCTCAAATGCCGTATACCGTAGCCAACAAATACGGCTTCCGGGTTCAAAAAGACCTGGTGTATGGTGTTGCACCCAACTATGTCGGTGTAATGGATACCCTGGAAATCGACATTTACAAGCCCCTGGGCGACAACAACCCGAAACGCCCGCTGATCGTGTTGGTGTACGGCGGCTCCTGGCTGGCCGGCTGTAAGGAAGATGTGAAAGATTTTGCCATCGATATGGCCCGCAGGGGCTATGTGGTCGCCTGTCCCAATTACCGGCTGGGCTGGCATAAAGACAACTACGTGCCCGCTCCGAGCTGTTTGCTCGACGGCACCCAGCGCAACTTGTACCCTTTCGATTCCTGTGAAGTGATACGGGCTTTGTACCGGGGGCAGCAGGACGTAAAAGGCGCTATCCGCTGGATGAAGGGACGCGCGCAACAAGACTCTACCGATGCTTGCAAGGTATTGGTTGGTGGTATCAGTGCCGGCGGCTTCAACGCCCTGGCCGTGGGTTTTCTCGACCGCCCTTCCGAAAAGCCGCTCTGCTGTTTCGATTTGCCGGATGTACTGCCGCCCGACCCAAACATGCTCAATCAGGCCGTTATGAAAAATTGTGCGCTGAGCAGTTTCAGCGTCACCCAGGCTGCCCGCGCGAGGCCCAACCTGGGCAGCATCGACGGCAGCCTCAACCAAAACGGCATGGATGCCAATGTCTTGGGGGTGATCAACTTTTTTGGCGGCGTACCGTATGAAGCCTTGCCGAACAATTGGCTTGCCGGCCCTGATACCCCGGCTGTGTACCTTTATCACCAAACCTGCGATGGTGTTGTGCCTTTCGGTTATGGGCAGCCGTATTTTGTCATATCGCAGTATTGCAACCTGGGTTGTACGCCCTGGCATTACCAAACCCCGAATGTTTATGGCTCCGGAGCCATAGCTGCAGCCCTGGCATCAATGCCCGGCACACCGATATGTTACAAAACCGAATTCACGACCTGTCCGGCCTTCAATCCCGGCCTGGCCTTTTTTGAATGTGCCAGATATGCCGACAATGGTTCGTACCATTATGTAGATCAACCTTATGTCAGGTTGCAGACTGTTGCGGATTTTTTCAGCCCATTCGTCACCAACCCGGCCTTGTGCAACCGTACCAGTTGTGCTACGGTGGATACACATGTGCCGGAATCGCCCTTCGATGGCGTTCAAGTGGCGCCCAACCCTTTCAGCGACCGCCTGACCTTGTTTACGGATGCGCCACCCAAAGAGCCTGTGTTGCTGGAGCTGATCCAGCTTAGCGGACAAGTGCTGTGGCGCGATACCAGGGTGTTGGCGCCTGGTGCAAACGCGCTATTTCAGGGGCTTCAAATTCCTGCGGGCACGTATGGGCTGCGCGTGGTGGGGAAAGAAGGCGCGCGAATGCTCGTTGTGGAGTGCACCAGATAGTTTTTTTAACACATAGACACATAGAAACATAGAACACATAGATTTTATCGTTCAAACGATAGTCAACGCAAAGTGGTTGTGCATTTAGGAATGTTGCCATCATTTTAAAATCAGGCATTTGTTTCACTCAAAGCATTCAGAATCACTTTAATCACAGTATATTCCAGGCGAGTAAAGTCAAAAATCACACCATGCAAGTTTACCACGACCTCCTCCGCCATATCCTCGACCATGGCGAACGCAAATCTGACCGCACCGGCACCGGCACCATCAGCGTTTTCGGTTACCAAATGCGCTTCAAGCTCTCGGATGGCTTCCCCCTGCTCACGACCAAAAAGCTGCATACGAAAAGCATCATCCACGAACTGCTTTGGTTTTTGCAAGGAGACACGAATATCCAATACCTGAAAGAAAATGGTGTGCGTATCTGGGATGAATGGGCAGATGAAGCGGGCAATCTCGGCCCGGTGTACGGCAAGCAGTGGCGTTCATGGTCGGCTCCTGATGGCCAAACCATCGACCAAATAAGCGAGGTGGTCAAAACCTTGAAAAACAACCCCGACAGCCGCCGGATTATTGTCTCTGCCTGGAACCCGGCTGATTTGCCCCAAATGGCGCTGGCGCCCTGCCACTGTTTGTTCCAGTTTTACGTAGCCGATGGAAAACTTTCCTGCCAATTGTACCAGCGCAGCGCCGATGTGTTTCTCGGCGTGCCGTTCAATATAGCCTCCTACGCCTTGCTGACCATGATGATCGCCCAGGTATGCGACCTTGAGCCCGGCGATTTTGTGTGGACAGGCGGCGACACCCATCTGTATATCAACCACTTGGAACAGGTTGATTTACAGCTTTCCCGCAGCTTCAGGCCATTGCCGACCATGAAACTCAACCCGGCAGTGCGGGATATTTTTGGGTTTAAATACGAGGATTTTGAGCTGCTGAATTATGAACCCTGGCCGGGGATTAGTGCACCGGTAGCGGTTTGAAAAATTCAAAGCCAGCCTAAAAACGGCTCCTCTAAAATCTGTTTAAGCTCCACGAGGAATCTTGCGGCATCGCCGCCATTGATCACCCGGTGATCCCATCCGATGGTCATGGGCATCATCAGGCGCGGTTCGAAGGACTTGCTGGCCTCACTCCAAACAGGCTCCATCTGTGCTGCCACGATGCTAAGGATGGCCACTTCCGGCCAGTTGACGATGGAAAGCATGTTGGTGCCGCCGATGCCGCCGATATTGGAAATGGTAAAAGTGCCGCCCATGATGTCGGGCATGGTGATTTTGCCGGCTTTGGTGCGGCCGCTCACTTCGCTGAGTTCAATGGCAATATCTGTTAACCCTTTTTGGTCGGCATTTTTGATATTCGGCACGAAAAGGCCGTTGGGCGTATCGACGGCAATGCCGATGTTGATGTATTTTTTGTAGATCACCTCGTTGGTTTCAACATCGAGGCTGGCATTAAACTGGGGCATTTTGCGCAGCACGGCGGCTACAGCTTTTGTCAGTATGACCGTCATGGTCAGGCTGCCCCCTGCAGTTTTAACCTGGTCTTTGTATTGCTGACGCAAGGCTTCAATTTTGGTGATATCGACTTTGTCGGAAATCCAGGCATGGGGGATGGTATTGGTGGAGTAAGACATTGCCTCGGCAGTTTTAATGCCGACATTGCTTTGCGCTTTGCGCTCCGTTTCACCGAATTTCGAAAAATCGGGCAGGGGTTTCCGGGCTATTGAACTGGCCCCCATGGCAGCGCCGCCTCCCGTATCAACTTTTCGCTTTACAAAATCAACCACATCTTTATAGGAAATACGGCTGGCGCCTTCCGCCGGGCGTACATCGGAGAGGTTGACACCGAATTCTTTGGCGCGTTTGCGGGCAAGGGGTGATACGCGCAAATTGGACGATGGCGCGGCCTGTGATGCAGCAGGGGCTGCGGGCTTTTCTTTTGGCTCCGCGACAACGGGGGCAGCGGGCGGGGCGGGCTGGTCCGCTTTCGGAGCAGCTGCAGTTGGCGTAGCCGGCGCCGGCGCCGCTACGGCATCGGATACCTGCAAGCGCAACACAGCGGAACCTTCCGTGACCTCGTCGCCTTTTTTTACCAATATCTCTTCCACTACCCCGTCCATATCGATGGGCATTTCTGCGTCAACTTTATCGGTGCCGACTACAATAACGACCTGTTCTTTGCTTACTTTGTCGCCCGGTTTTACCAATATTTCCGTCACTTTGCCGCTGACACCATCGCCAAGAGAGGGAAGTTTAAATTCGTATGCCATTTTTACGCTTTCTTTTTACTGGTGAAGGCTGGTTTCACAACTTTTCAAATCCAACCAGTGTTTGGGTCGCAAAGATGGGGAATCCACCATTACTTATTGCCCTGAGGGCAAAAAAAGTAGATAACCCTTTAAAATTAACCCAATTCTTATAGCTTATAGTCAACGCAGCGTGGTTATGAATGCAGGAATGTTGCAATCATTTTAAAATCAGCCATTTGTTTCACTCAAATCATTCAGAATCATTTTTATCACAGTATATAACTCATGAATCAAAAAAACGAATTCCTCTTCCATCCCAAGAACGTCATGTTGTTCTTGTTGCTTTTTGGACTGAGTTTTTTGTTTCTGGCCCTCACTGCATCCTACATGTACATCAGGGTGGTGAACAGCGTCCCGCCGGTCCAAGTCCCGCTGTTGTTTTTTTTAAATACGCTTGTTTTGCTGGCCAGTAGCTGGACGATGCTCCAGGCAAAAAAAGCGTATTTGAACGATGATACGGAACGATACCAGGAGTGTTTGCTGCATACCATGCAACTCTCCGGTTTGTTCATGTCACTCCAGGTCATTGCCTGGACGCTGCTGTTCCGCAGCAATGTCCTCCTGCAAACTTCAACCACAGCTGCATTTTTGTACGTCATTTCGTTTGTGCATTTGGCCCACGTCGTGGCAGGGTTGCCGTTTTTGTACCTGTTCTACCGCACGGCCAAGAAGCGGATGGTCGATCCGGTCACGGTGCTGGTGTACTTTTCTGACCCTGAAAAACGGCTAAAACTCAGGCTGCTCAGCATTTATTGGCACTTTCTCGACCTGCTTTGGATATATTTGGTGCTTTTCTTCGGAATAAATGCGATTTTTTGAAGAAACTCCGTGAAATAGCGCGCTTTAGGTTGATATTTTTTGCCATTATGTTACTTTTTTAACGTCTGTTCGTACTTTTGACGCAAACCAAGTTCTATTCACGAATCAAACCATCTTTGTATGAAGCAATTATTTACAATTTTCTGTCTCGCTTTCGCATTGCTCTTCTTGCAGGAAGCTACGCATGCGCAGCCAACCGACGGATTAACCTTTCGCCAGAATTGGTACAACTATGTGACACCCAACCCGGATTGGGACAACGACCTGGGCGATATTTACAATGGTGTAAAAGGCCGCGGTTTTGAAATCGCCTACAACCGAAATCTTTCCAAGCATACCTGGCTCGTGATTCCGGTAAAAATGGGCGTAGCCCCCCTCAGCCCTGGTGGCAGGAGTGAACTGAACGGCAACCTCGACCTCATGTTCCAGAACAATCTCTTCAAACATGGCGCCCTGATCAACCCAACGCTCTCTTTGGGTTGGGGTACCACGTTTAATATCGACGCAGAAAAATTCGATTTCAACATCCCTGCTGCATTTGGTGTAAATGTGCGCTTGCTGCCCAATTTGTACCTTAATGCTCAATCACAATACCGTTTCTCCATCGAAAACCAGCCAGGCTGGCAACATGGACTCGGGCTGGTGATGTATTGGGGCGAATCCAACCCCGACCGCGACAAAGACGGCATCAAAGACAAAGACGACAAATGTCCAGACGTTCCAGGTGTAGCCGCCCTCATGGGCTGCCCCGACCGCGATGGCGACAATATCACCGACGCTGAGGACAAGTGTCCCGACGAAGCAGGTGTCCTGGCCCTTATGGGCTGCCCCGACCGCGACAAAGATGGCATTGCTGACACCGAGGACGAGTGTCCTGACGTAAAAGGGCCATTGGCGCTCAAAGGATGCCCTGACACGGACGGCGACGGCATCACCGATGCTGTTGACAAATGCCCTCGTCAGGCTGGCCCAGCCTCTACAGGTGGATGCCCGGACAAAGATGGCGACGGTATCGTAGACAGTGAGGACAAGTGCCCGAACGATAAAGGCCCAGTTTCTACCGGCGGTTGCCCTGATCGCGATGGCGATGGTGTGGCTGATAAAAACGATGCTTGCCCGGACAAACCTGGTGATGCTGCGCATAAAGGCTGCCCCGACACCGATAAAGATGGTGTATACGACAACGACGATCGCTGCCCTGAGGTGGCTGGTACGGTTGCCTTGAAAGGCTGCCCTGAGATCAAGAAAGAAGATAAAGCCAAGTTGGAGCGCGCCATCAAACTGGTGCAGTTCGAAAGCGGCAAAGATGTGCTGCTCGCTACCTCCTTGCCTGTACTGGATGAAGTTGTTTCGGTTATGAACCAATACAAAGAGTACAGCCTCTCCATTGCCGGCCACACGGATAGCAATGGCGACGACATTAAGAATCAGGACCTGTCAGAGCGCCGCGCCAAGCGTTGTTATGACTACCTCGTGAGCAAAGGTATCTCTGCAAGCAGGATGAGTTCTGCCGGGTTCGGTGAAACCAAGCCTGTTGCTGACAACAAATCCGCTGAAGGCCGTGCGTTGAACCGCCGCGTCGAGTTTACGCTGGATGTAAAATAAGGTTACTTCCGACAACAAAAAAAATGGGCTGCCTCATTCGGGGCGGCCCATTTTTTTTACTGGGGCGCGTTAGGTTTCTTTTCCCGCTCATACCGCTGATCCCGCAGTACAATTATTCCCGCGTTGAGTTCAAACCCAATCAGCAGGATCATACAATTCATCTCTATCCAAATCATCAAAACAATGAGGGTGCCGATGGAGCCGTAAAGTGCATTATAGTTGCCAAAATTGTCGACATAAAAGGAAAAACCCCATGAAATCATGATCGAAAGCACCGTAGCCAGCATTGCTCCGGGGTTGAAAAATGGAACAGGCTTCCTCACAGAAGAACCAAAACGGTAAATGGTGGAAAACATGGTGTAAAAAAGGGCCAGCACTACCGCCCATCGGAATGAAAACAACAGCGCTCTGTCCAGTGCGTCCACTGAAACGTAGCGGAACACAAATGAAAAAATGGTGTTGCCCAGAATGACAAATACGACCGAACCGACCAATACCATGCCGATCAAAAAGGTGAGCTGAATGGCCACCAACCGCTTCTGAAAGGCATTGCGCTTTTTGAAACTCTTGTAGTTTTTTTCCATGCCGCGCATCAAAGAAACCATGCCGTTGGAAGCAAACCATAAAGCAAGGAAAAAACCAAATGACAAAAGCCCGCTGCGCGGTTTTGTAGCAATCTCATCAATGGTATTGAACAACATGTCGCCAGCCGAGCCCGGCATCACCTCCGTAATATTGGCCCGCAACAAATCTTGAAATTGAGCGGGTTCGCCATTC
>CAYVPM010000081.1:0-8189 GCA_964453475.1 uncultured Saprospiraceae bacterium
TCGTCGCTGCGAAACACCTTGTTGGCGCCGATATACAGCCGCGTGGGTTGGTGGCTGGAGATGGCCTGGGGTGCTTCCCAGTTCCAGCGCAGGGCGGGTTCGTTTTCGCCCGGCTGTGGCTGAATGGGCAGGTATTCGCCACTTTTTCGGTCGAAACGCACGAGGCCTCCGTACTGGCTTTGGGCATAGATAAGGTCTGGATTGGTCGGATCCACCTGGGTTTCAAAGCCGTCGCCGATGCTGGTCACGTACCAGTCGGAATTCGGAATGCCGTTCATGCTCGTGCTGCGGCTGGGGCCACCAAGGCTCAGATTATCCTGCGTACCGCCATGAATGTGGTAAAAAGGAAACGCATTGTCGGTGGATACCTTGTAAAACTGCGTCACAGGCAGATTGTGTTTGTATTCCCAGGTTTTTGCGAAATCCCAGGTTTCATACACGCCGCCGTCACAGCCAACACGCAGGTGCTCGGTGTTGTCGGGGTCGATCCAGATGGCGTGATTGTCTATGTGTTTGTTCAGCTCGCCAAGGTTGCGCACGGTTTTGCCGCCGTCGTCGCTCACCCTGTAATAGGTATCGGTAATAAAAATGCGCTCCGCGTTATTCGGGTCGCAGGTAAGTTCCTGGTAATAATTGCCGCTGGTATAGGTGTCGCTCATCTTGGTCCAACTGGCGCCCCGGTCGGTGGAGCGATAGATGCCGCCTTTTTTGTCACCGGCTTCTATCACCGCATACACAAAGTCGGGATTCACCCGTGAAATATCGATGCCAATGCGTCCCACATCGCCCTTGGGCAGGCCGCCTTCCAGTTTTTCCCAACTGGCGCCGCCGTCGCTGGATTTATACAGCGCCGATTCTGGTCCGCCGCCGATGTAGGTAAATACTTTGCGTTGCCGCTGGTGAAAAGCAGCGTAGAGCACTTTTGGATCTTGAGGGTCCATTATGAGGTTGTTACAGCCGGTGTAGGCGCTAACGGCTTTTACACAGGTCCAGGTTTCGCCACCGTCAGTCGTTTTATACACGCCGCGGTCGCCGCCATCGTTCCAAAGCGGTCCGTAAGCGGCAACATATACCGTGTTGGGATTGCTTGGGTCAACGACGATGTTGGCGATGTGTTCGCTGGTTTTCAGTCCCTTGTTTTTCCAGGTCTTGCCGCCGTCTGTGCTTTTATAAACGCCGTCGCCATAAGCGGCGGAGCGCTGGTTGTTGTTTTCACCTGAACCGACCCAAACAACATTTGAATTTGTTGGGTCGAGCACCACACAACCGATGGAGTAGGAACCTTGGCTGTCAAAAAGCGGCGTGAAGGTGGTGCCTGCGTTCACAGTTTTCCAGACGCCTCCGGAAGCCGTTGCGACGTAATATTCCGCATGGTTTTCGGGGTTGACCGCAAAATCGCTGATACGGCCGGAGGTGACGGCCGGGCCCAGGCTTCGAAAGCTCAGGCCTTTATAGGTATCCGGGTTGAGCCAGGCAGGTTTCTCTGATTTTTTATCTTTAGGGTCATCCTTTTTCTGTGAAAAAAGCGGCGATAAGGGAAGCAGTAAACATAAAAGGAAGTAGAACAGGCGCATAAGAGAAGCTGGTTGCTGAACAAATGATGGCAATGTTACAGCATCCTGCGGGTTTTTATGCTTTGAGGGTGGGTGGGTGCCCGGAAAATTCTACGAAAATGAGATTTTTAGTGGGGAATGGGGGGGTATTACTTTTTTACCAACCTCAAGGTGTATTCCTTTACCACATCCACCTTTTTCAAATAGTCATCAATGCTTTGCGTCACATAGTGGTCGGGCAAAACGCCGGCAGCATCATCTTGGGAAGCGGTGAATGACACGTGTGTATTGTTGGCCACATAATATTCCAGTTTTGTATTGGCAAGCCGGCAAATTTTCTGCCCGGCGGAGCAAAAATGGTTGGAGCCAAGCTCTTCGCCTACGATAGTGCCTAATTTCAAGGCTTTTACGATCGACATGAAGTGGCCCGTTGTCGAATTGCCATGCCCATCAATCATGAAATACAGGTTCCCTTTAAAACCGTTTTCAAATGGGATCTGGATATCCTCCCCTTCAATTGGTCCGGCTTTACCTTCAAATTCGGCGGTTTTATAATAGCTAAAGGGTTTGTTTGTCAAATATTTCAGCAAATGAATACTGGAATGTTGGGAGCCGCCGCCGTTAAAACGCACATCAATGATGAGGTTTTGTATGCCCAGTTTCCTGATTTCATCAAAAGTATTATCCATGAACTTTACAAATACATCGAGGTTTCCCCAGGGGTAATAATTGAAAGACGCTACAGTCAGGATGGCCGTTTTTTTATCGCCCTGTACCTCAAAACATAAATTGTCTTTGCAGAACTTTATGGATGTATCCTCCACCGGGTCTTTTACACTTTCCGCTTTGTTCAGAGAAATGACTTTCGCTTTGCCTTTCACCTGGATCGTATAAGTTTTGGGGAACTGAAGGGCATACGGAATCATGCCGGTTGCCCAGGTATTAAAGACGTGTCTTTTGCTGGTTTCAATATAACCCTGTGCAGAAATATGCCTGTAAATATCCGCGACAATCTCCGATACCGCCATGCCATTGATGCGTAATATTTCGTCCTTAATGGCCACTTTACCGGCATTGTTCAAAGGGTCGATGACATACAGGCGGTCGTTCACCCAGCGGGTTTGCAAAGGGAATTGCAGGGACATTGGCAGCATTTGGTGTTCCGGGAAAAAGCGCCCCTTGTCTGTGTGCGAACAATGAACGCTGGCAATGATTTCATTGCAATGCCAGGCAAATTCAGCATAAGTGGTCTGGGCATTGACCAATGCTTTTTTCGCTTCAATAATTTTCAGAAAATCCGCTTTTGAAATAAATTTCAGCGCGTTGGGGTGTACGGCCATCAGTGTTTTGCCCAGTTGGTCCAAATCCGCCTTGTACGCCTCGGGGCTGAATACCCTGGCAAATTTCTCCGCCGGGGTTTCAGGTTTTTTACCGGGGTTTCTAAGGCGTTCCAGCTGGTCTTCCGCATTAAAATTATCGGGGTTCAGCGCCAGTGATTTTTCATAATTGGCAATGGCCAATTCGGTATCACCATGTGCCATGTAGCCTTCACCCAGGCTGTCGTAAGGGTTGGAGCTGTTCGGAAACTGGTCGACAATTAACTTAAAAATGGGGATGGCTTCCTCCACCAAACCAGCCCACAGCAAGGAGTAGCCGTACATGGTAAGTTCGTCCTCATTGTCAAAATTATAGCCATCGGGGTTTTCTTTTTTCAGTCGGTAATACAGCGCAACCCTTTCTGCAACAGGCAGGTGGCCGTTTTCGCGCAGCACCTTGGAAATGGATTGCTTTTCTACGTTGGTTTTCTGCTGGGCCTCCCTGGAATCAGGGTTCGATTGTCCAAAGACGCAGGCATTCAGGGTGGTAAGCAAACAGAGGGCAATGCATAGTTTTGTCAGGTAGGCAGTCATTGTATTGAATTTGTGGTGATGCGTTTTGTTCCAGCCGCCGGGGAACAGGAGGTGCAAAACTATGGCTGATTACCTGGCTGTTTCGAGGATGGCAGTAAAATGTTGTAACGGGAATGTAAAAGCTGAGCCGGGTTGTTGAACAGGCACTCTGTACTATGATTCGCCTGATTTTTGTGATTGACACTGGTTGATGCAACTGATTTTGAATTGATTAAAAACATCGGAATGCACACAACCTGGCGACGTGAGGTATAAGACAGCAAGCCCGGTTGAGAAAATTCCAAATATGCTTAAGAAACGGGGTCAATGTTTAGCCCAACAAACTCCTCAAAATTTCCATTGTCAATCAAGACAGTTTGGCTGCCGGGGTAGTTTTCGAGGAACACCGCCGGGAAACGAGCTGGCTTTTTGGGTTGCCATTTGAATTCGAACGCGTGCAGCCTTCCGTTTGTTTCTTCCACATAATCAATTTCTTGTTGTGCGGTGGTACGCCAGAAGTAAGTATTGCAGAGGTAGTTGGAATAAGCATTTCGTTTCATGCGTTCGGCAAGCAGAAAATTTTCCCACAATGCTCCGGTATCGTTGCGCAAGGCAAGTGGGGAGAAATTTTTGAGGATGGCGTTGCGAATACCATTGTCGTAAAAATAGATTTTACGCCCTTTTTTAATTTCATTACGAGCATTTCTACTCAATGAGGGCAATCGGAACAGCACGAAGGATTGTTCGAGCAAATCGATGTACCGTTCAACGGTAAGAGGATCAGCACCAATGATTTGCGCCACTTCCAAATACCGAACTTCACTTCCGACCTGAAGCGCGAGTGCTTGTAAAAGTTTGACAAGCAGGGAAGGCTTTTTAATTTGATCGAGGGTAAGCAGGTCTTTATACATCAACCCGTCACTGAGGTCGTTGAGAATCTTTTGGGCATGAGGGAGGCCTTGTTGTACAACTTCCGGGTAATAACCATAAAGCATTCTATGCTCAAGTAACGACCGCTCAGTCAACAAGCCATGATGGTTGCACATTTCTGCAAAAGAAAGTGGGTACAGGTTGAATTCGATCTTTCTTCCTGTAAGGCTTTCTTTGGTTTGGGCAGCCAGGTCAAGCGCAGAGGAACCCGTGACAAAAAGTTGTATTTGCGGCAAATGGTCGGTGATGAGTTTGAGCATCAGCCCGGCATTGGTGAACCGTTGCGCCTCATCAACCACTACTACCTCATTTTGCCCCAAAAGGTTTTGCAGGCGGGCCAACGAAATATTGTCAAGCAAAGAGCGGGTTTCAGGGTCGTCGCCAATCAACCAAAGCGCCTTTTTAAGTAGGTTTTGGGTGATTTGGCGCACTAGCGTGGTTTTTCCAACCTGCCGCGGCCCAATGACGATGACCGCTTTGCCCTTGCCGAGCCATTGCCCTATGTTTTGCGCTTGTGTGCGGATTACCATGTCCTTTTTTAAACAAAAGTATATATTTTTAAGATTCAAATCGAAAAAATTCACCTTTTTTTTCGATTTGAAAAATTTTCCACTGAAAACAACCATATTGAATGTGCAGCTACCCGCCCTGGCCTTTTTGCACAAAGCTTGGTCTTCCCACTCAGCCAAGCGCAACAACGCGCATTTGACTTTTGATCAAGCGCCCACACACAGCACCATTCCCAACTTCCACAACATATCTATTAAAGAATAAATTTCAAAACAAGATCACGCACTCCGGCGTTTGCAATGGGTGAAAATACCCACACGCGGAGCGTTCGGTGAGTATTGTAAAAATTTGCTTTGACAAAAGCAAAACCTTTATCCCTTTAAGCTCCGGTTTGGAAATTTATTTACCCAACTGAATTAATTTTTCTCACCTGAACAAAAAGTAAAACATCATGAAAAACCATGTTATCCTGAGCCTACTACTTCTAATAAATGTTTCAGCTAGCTCCCAGGGACTCGAATGGGCTTTCAAAACAGGTACCGTCTCCCCCAATGTTGTAGTGGTGGATAAAAACAACTATGTTTATGTTGTAGGCAACTTTACCGCAGGTGGCGATTTCGACCCCGGACCAGGCACCTTTAACCTGTCTTCCAGTGGCTCTTCTGATATTTATATTCAAAAACTAACCAACAACCGCCAACTTTTGTGGGCAAAAAAGATCGGTGGCAGTGGCGCTGATTCAGGTACCAACATTTCAGTTGACCAACAAGGAAACCTGTATGTCACGGGCTATTTCAGTGGCCAAATAGATTCGGATCCCGGTCCGGGCATGAAGCCTTTGCAAACTGCTGGCGATTGGGATGCCTTTGTTCTTAAGCTCGATAAAAACGGAAATTTTCTTTGGTCTGCCTCGGTTGGAGGAGCCGGAACGGATAATGGCCTTGGAATAACTGTTGATCCGCAGGGCCAAGTTTGTGTTGCAGGCTATTTCAGCGGAACAGCCGATTTCGATCCCGGCGCTAATAATTTTCCGCTTTTCTCTCAGGGCGGCAATGATGCATTTGTTTTAAAACTGGATGCTAATGGCCAATTTGTCTGGGCCGGAAGCAGCGGTGGAGTTGGTCAGGAGCGTGGCCGCAGCATTGCTGCATCTCCTGATGGCAGCCTGTACATTGGCGGCGATGGATTTTTACAAAAACGGAGTGCCACAGGAACCACACAATGGAATTTCACCTTGAACAGCAGCAGCAGTTGTACCGGCCTGCAAACCGACCAATCTGGAAATGTATTTGCAATAGGATATTTCACTGGTATTTTTCAACTGGCCGATACCACCTTAAACAATAACAACTCCACCTCTTATATCCTCCAACTCAACCCAAATGGGAATTGCCTGCTCTGCAGAACCATCAGCAGTCCGGTCCTTGTATGGGCTCAAGATATCGATTTGGATGCGTATGGAAATATCTATTGCACTGGTTCGTTCAGGGGTGACGTCGATTTTGATCCCGGGCCAGGCACAGCTTTGATGAGCTCTTCGAATGATTTCAGCGGCTATATCCTGAAACTAGACGCGAGTGGCGGATTCAAATGGGCTATACCACTGCAGGCGACCGGTTCCGGCAACCGCGTGGAAGCCAGTTCAACAGCCCTCGATACCCGCAATGGTATTTACAGTGTCGGTCGCTTTAAGGGCACGGTTGATATGGACCCAGGAACAGGCACGCTCAACCTCAGCACTGCCAACTTCCTTGATTACTATTACGTGAAAATAAGTTCTACGGTGTACTATCAGGGAAAAGTATTTAGCGATTTGAACAACAACAAAATACAGGACCCCGGTGAGCCCAATTTGCCCAATATCATCATCCATGCCCGGCAGAACGATATCCATATTTCCAGCGATGACGCAGGCATCTACCGCTTTTATGCCAATATTGGCACCGATACAATTAGCCTGAGCACCTCACGTCCTTACTGGATAACTACTCCTGCTTTTCACGTAATTGATACCAGTTCAAATCCAAGGGATTTTGCTGTATTCATTGAACCGGTGCGCGACGTCTGTATTTCGGTACTGCCCGACCGGCCAAATCGGCCAAATATAAATGTTACCTATATTATCAAAGTAGTCAATCAAGGCTCCCTAACGGTGAATTCCATCCCGGTAAAGTTTAGATTTAGCGTTCAGCCCCAACCTAGCAATATGATTTACCTTTCGTCAGAGCCGCTAGCCACCCTGGAACCCAACGATCAATATGCCTGGCTCATCCCTACACTGGCGCCTCAAGAGAGCAAAACGTTTTTGGTCCATTGTCGCACCCCGATCGATGCCATCCTGAATAGTCCGGTCACCGTTTCCAGTACCGCCAATATTCCCAACGACCAGTTTCCAGGCAACAACCAGGTGCGCTGGCAAACCAATGTGCTTACTGCCTTTGATCCAAATATCAAACAGGTTGAGCCGGAGTATGTAGCGCCAGTTGACATTGACACTTCAACATTATTTTATCAAATCCACTTCCAGAATACCGGAAATTACCCCGCAGAACTGGTGTTTCTGCGCGATACCCTGCCACCCGAACTCGATCTTGGTTCATTGAACTTCCTGGGTTCCAGTCATACGCCCTATACCTGGCGTCTGGAGGAAGGCCGTGTACTTGAAGTGCGCTTCGACCCGATTTTTTTGCCTGATAGTACTTCTAACGAGCCCGAAAGCCATGGCTTTGTTGCCTTTAGCGCAAAACCCAAACCTGGACTTTCCATCGGCGATTCGATCCGCAACCGCGTCGGGATTTACTTCGACTATAACGATCCCGTGATTACCAACTATGCTGTCATGAATGTTGGTTTCCTGGTACACACTTTGGATGCAGGCGCCACTGGTCGCCTCAATTTTCAACTTAGCCCTAACCCTGCCGCTGCATTTAGGCCTATATTCCTTGACCTGCCACATGATATAGGTTCAGAAAAAATTTGGGTACAGGTGCGTGACATGAATGGCGTTATGGTACGGGAGCAAGCTATATTTCCCTTCGAAGGCCACATCCGGCTGGAAGGCTTGCCTACCGGCGTATATGGACTTCAGTTGCGTTCTGGCGATTTATGGGGCATCCGCCTGTTGGTGGTTCAATAAGCAGGGCGCTAAAAAGGCCTTCATTTTACTGGTGGACAATACTACTAAAAAGAAGCCCCGCTTCCAGCCGACGCAACCAATCCTAAAACCCGCCAGCACCACCATCCTTCCGCGCATCCGATGCCCCGAAATACACCTTCGTCGCCGCATCATACCGAATAGCCTGGTACC
>CAYVPM010000082.1:0-8152 GCA_964453475.1 uncultured Saprospiraceae bacterium
CTAAATTTCAATGAACTTTTTGACCAACTGTCAGATCAAGTCGTGGTTATTACACCTTAAGCCTTCAATTCAAAGCGGTCCGCATCATCAAGAAATGGCAATTGCTTGCGGTATTGCTGCAGTCCGTCCACAGAAATTTCGGTGCTGAAGATGCCTTCTTCTCCAGAAATCTGGACAATTTGTTGCCCTGAATAATCATATATCGCGCTGTCCCCGCTGTAATCATGGCCATTCCCATCGGCGCCAAAAATGTTCACGCCAACCACAAATGCCTGGTTCTCAATGGCCCTCGCCACCAAAAGGCTGCGCCAGTGGTGCCCGCGGCGGCTTGGCCAATTGGCGACGTACAACAATAGGTCATAAGGTTTCGCGGGCGTGTTCCTGGCCCAAACCGGAAAGCGCAAGTCGTAGCAAACCATGGGACATATTCGGAAACCTTTCCATTCAAACACCAACTTTTTGTTGCCTGCTGCAAAATGCTCGTGCTCCCCGGCTAGTCCGAACAGGTGCTTTTTGTCGTAATATTCATATTTCCCATCTGGGAACGTCACCAGCAAACGGTTGTAGAATTTTTGGTTTTCAACACAAATAAAACTGCCTGCGATGGCTGAATTTAGCTCGGCGGCTGTGGCCAACATCCATTGCGCGGTAGGGCCGTCCATAGGCTCGGCGAGCCGGGTTGCTGCCATGGAAAAGCCGGTGCTGAACATTTCCGGCAGCACGACCAGGTCAGTCGCACCGCGCAGCTGTGCCAGTTTTTCCGTTAACATGGCCCGGTTAGCGGCAGGGTTTTCCCAGTTTAGGGATGATTGAATAATGCTGAGGCGCATGGTTGAGTGTTTGAAGTGATCGCTGGTAATGAGGGCAAACTTACGATTTTGGCGACAAGTCCAATTCCAAACCACTTAAGCATGCGCTTAACGCCTCCACAAAAAAGCCATTTCCAAAAACCTGTTCTGCCCGTGCCACACCTGAAAATAAGGCTGCTGCTTTGCCCCAAACGAACGAAAGGTGTGCTCAATCCCCATCTCCATGCTGCCTTCAAAATCAAGACTTAAGCCGCGTTTGCCGCAAAATTTTACGGCCTCCCAAAACAGACCGTAAATGGCACAGCTTCCCTTGTATTGCGTTGCAATGCCTGTGAGCAGTACTGCGGCCTGCCGGCCATCAAATGCCAGGTAAAGCCCGGCATGCGCTTCCCCTGAAACACGGTCACGGGCGATGAAACAAGCCATCTGTTGCCGTTCAGACAAGGCCTCGTGGAGCCTTTTGAATGCAGCGACTGGGTAGGGTTGTTGCAATTTTTTCCGAAGGAAAGACTGGGCATTTAGTTGAAAAACCGTTTGCCAGGCATCGTTTTCCTGATGGTATTCAACCAGGTTCTCCGCTTTTTTCAAATCGCTGCGCAGGGTATTCTTCATACCTGACATTATCGCGACGAACTGGCTTGTATCTTCAAATATGTAGGTGTACCGGGTGCTTTGCTGGAACCCTTCCCAGTAAAACGGGAGCCAATTTTCCACTTCCGGGCGGAAATTTTGAAGAAAAAAAGCGTGCCTGGGTAATTGTTGGATCAATTCGGCAAGCACTTTTTTTTCGAAGGCGTAGCGACTGTGCAGCTTGAAATTTGGCTCCGCCGGGTAGCGCAACCAAGGGCCTGCATATGTGGTGAATGGGGGCATTTGCAGCACAGGCAACCCCCAGCGCATTTTTTTGTACCATGGCAGGGCCCCAACTACAGCGCCGCTGCCGTCCACAACAAGGGCTACTTCCCAGTGTTCGGGCAGGCATACCGCATCGAGCCACCAGGGTTGCAAATGCATCGGCAGGTAGCCACTTGCACAGAATTCGAGATATAGGGCTTTGCTTTCCGTCACGAACGCTATTTTTGCGGGTAATTGCAGGCCCAAGATAAAGGCTGTTGTTATATTTTAATTGTAGATCCGTGACTACTTTGAAATTGGGCAGCCAATCCCGCACTGAATGAAAGTGAACGAACTACTATCAACGAACAAGAAAAAAAATGACGCTACGCGAACTCTTCGACTACCTTTCCGTCAACCCCGAAATGGTGGTGGCATATTTTCTTTTGATGCCCACGGTGGCATTGCTTGCGGGCTTTATTGCCAAAGACGAAGGGCATTTGAGCCCCTGGAAGTACTTGTACGCGATAATGGTGTTTTTTGTGTGCATTCCAGGTATTTTCGCGGCAACGCTGGCTGTTTACCTGTTCCTTTTCGAGCGCGGCGGCAGCATTTACAACGTGAACCTGCTCACCCAGGTGTTGCCTATTGGTTCCATGATCGCTACGTTGAGCATCATACGCCGGAACGTAGCCTTTGAGCAAATACCCGGTTTCGGCAAGCTTTCAGACCTTATGATGATGATTGCCTCCATCATCGTGTTGATGTATTTCCTGGACCGACTGCATTTGATAGCCTGGATCCATGTGCCTGTTCAGTGGCTTTTCATCATTGTGGTGGGTTTCCTCTTGTTGTTCCGGTATGGCTTAAAACGGATGATGGCATGAAAAAAAAAGTTTCAGCACCCAAGGTTTCGGGTTTCGGGTTTCAGTTTTCAACCTGCATTGCAGGGGGAGTGCTTGTGTTGGGGCTTTTCATTGCAGCTTGTGAAGATCCTAACTTGGAAACAAGGCAGGTGATAACCCAGGATGATGTAGCCATGGAAGTGGCCAAGGATGTGGAGATTTTGTACTCCGACAGTGCCATTGTGCGGGTTCGGGTAACGGGGCCTTTGCTTCACAATTTTAATGACCGGGAAAATGCCCGCCAGGAGTTTCCCTTGGGCATTAAGATAGATTTTTTGGAGTCAGACCTGACTGTGCGAAGCACGTTGACCGCACAAAAAGCGGTTCGGCAACAGGAAAAGGGTCTGATCACGGCCCGTGACAGCGTGGTTTTTGTTACGGTAAAACAAGAAAAGCTGGAAACGGAAGAACTTATCTGGGACGAAAAATCCGGCAAGGTGCGCACCGATAAATTTGTGAAAGTCACGAAGCCGGGCGAAGTGATCTACGGTTTTGGCCTGGAAGCGGAACAGGATTTTTCTTACTGGAAAATCTTGGTGCCAAAAGGCCGTATCAAGGTCGAACAAATTAATGAATTGAAATAATGGCAGAAACAGCTTCTCAGAAAGGCTTCGATTGGTCGGCGGCCCTGCGGCTCGGCAACCACAGCTTTGTGGCTACTTTGCTGTTAGTGGCCCTGGCTGTGTTTGGGGGCTTGAGCTTGCTACCTTTTTTGGGCTTTGTTTTCGGGGCTGGCTGGGTTGCGCCCTTGGTTGCGGTGCTGGTGTTTTTTACCATTCTGTTCCTGTTTAAAAGCCTGGTATTCAAAAATTTATATCGAAATTCGCCTGGCGACGAGGATGCTGCGCTGCTCGAATATTTGGTGCAGCAAAACGCAAGCGGCGTGCCTGGTGAAGAGGAACTTGAAATGGAGCTGCTTGAAAACGCCTTGCAACTCAAGCAGATACGCGCCCACGATTGTATGGTGCCGCGCACAGAGATTGTGCACATTGACGTAGAAGCGCCGGTGGAAGAATTGCGGCGGCTTTATGTGGAGAGCAGCCTGTCGCGCATTCTGGTGACCGATGGCGATATAGACAAGATAATGGGCTACGTGCATGTGCAACAGATGTTCACCCAGCCCCGCAACATCCGGAGCATCGTGATGCCCATGACTTATGTCCCTGAATCCATCCAGGTAAATGACCTGCTCAGCAAATTTATCAAAAACCGCACCTATATCGCTTGTGTGGTGGATGAATACGGCGGCGTGGCCGGACTCGTGACGCTGGAAAACGTTTTGGAACAGTTGTTTGGCAAAATAGACGACGAGCACGACCTGGAAGAGTTCATTGAAGCTAAAATTGGCGAGCGCGAATACCTTTTCTCTGGCCGCCTCGACGTGGAATACATCAACGAGAAGTACCCGGAATTAGATATCCCACACGGTTCGTACAACACTATTTCCGGCTACATCGTCAGTCATGCCCAAACCATTCCACAACAAGGGGCCAAGCTGCGCATCGGCGGCAAAACCTTTGTGCTGGAACTTGTCAGCGATCGTAAAATTGAAACGATTCGGGTGCTTTGGTGAGGCGTTTTACCACTTAATTTTTTACCACGTAATTTTTTTACCACATAGCGCACATAGTTCACATAGGCGTTGCGCTTGGATATTATTGTTTTTCACTTAAAAATAAAAGCCTGAAAAACAAAACATTGCGTTAGCAAAATCACCTATGTGAACTATGTGCGCTATGTGGTAAAAAAAAGGCGCTATGTGGCAAAAAACCTATGTCGTAAAAAAAACCTATGCAGTAATTCGTTGCGTTTTTTCAAGGAATCCACGTAGGTTTGCCCGTAAAATCAGGCCTTACGATGTCAAAAAAGAAACAAGCCCGACCACAGTTTGCCCCAACCCAAAAGAAAAAGCCGAGCAGTAGCTCTTACAATGTCGCCGGCGTACAGCTCGACAAAACCGCCGCCTGGGTGGGCATTATCGCTGCGGCGCTTGGTTTTTTGTTGTATGTCAACACATTCGGCCACTACTATACCCTCGACGATTATTCCTCCATCAAGGACAACTGGGTGGTGAAGGGCGGCCTGAAAAACATCGGCATCATTTTCAGCACCGAATACCGTTTCGGCACCTGGAACAGCCCCGGTTCACTATACCGTCCGCTGGCGCTGGCCATGTTTGCCTTTGAATGGCAAATAGCGCCCGACAAGCCATTTATTTCCCATTTCTTCAACGTTGCCTTATACGCTGCTACGGGATGGGCATTGTGGATTACCTGGCGCCGCATTTTGGTTGGCTATGCGCCTGCGCTAGTAGCTATGACCGTCTTGTTTTACATCGCCCACCCAATCCATACCGAAGTGGTGTGCAACATCAAAAGCCGCGACGAAATCATGGCTTTCCTGTTTGGTACTCTGGCCATGTATTCCTTGTGGCGGCACCTGGAAAGCAACAGCACAAATTGGCTTTTGGCCGCTTTAGTGAGCTATGGCGTCGCCATGTTCTCCAAAGAGGGGGCCATCATGTTTATTTTCCTGTTTCCGCTCACGATGTGGTATTTCACCGACAAACCTTTGGGGCAAATTATGCGCCTGGCGGGCATGATGGTGATTCCGGCAGCCATTTTCCTGCTCGTTCGTCAAAGCGTATTGAGCGCGCAAACCGGAAAAGAAGTGTACTCCATCCTCGATAACTTCATGGTCGGCGCGCAAAATTCCGCCGACCGCCTGGCATCTTCTTTTATGATGTGCGGCAAATATTTGTGGGTGCTGATATTCCCCCATCCATTGGTGTGCGACATGGGCTACCCGCAGTTCAAGCCGGTTGGTTTTGGCGACTGGCGTGCCTTGCTGGGCTTTTTTGCTTACCTCGGAATGGGCGTTTGGGCGCTGATGAACATGGGCAAAAAGCACATACTTTCTTATGCTATTCTATTTTATCTGATTTGTTTTTCGCTGTTCAGCAACGTGCTGTTCCTCATCGGCACGTCCTACGGGGAGCGTCTGCAGTACATGCCTTCTTTCGGCTTTGCGCTGGCGCTGGCCTGGGCAATTTGCAAATTTTTCAAAATAGACGACTTGCGCAGCATCTGGAACCCCAATGGCAAAGGCACTGCCGTTTGGGGGCTTGCCGGGCTGATCATTGCACTATACAGCCTAAAAACCATCACGCGTAACCCGGCCTGGGAAAACAGCGCTACGCTGTATGCGGCCGACCTTCCCAACTCGCCCAACTGTGCCAAGCTCAACTACCACAACGCACTCGAAGTGGCACGGGTGGCCATGGACGAAAAAACGGGCACGGTGATCGATAAGCCCGGGCTGGAGCGCGCGGTGGAATGTTACAGCAAGTGTATCAAACTTTACCCGGAATACCACGATGCTTACGGGGGGCGCGGCATCGCTTATTTCCGCCTCGGACTGTATGACAAGGCTTTTGATGACTATCAGATATCGCTCAAGCACCGCCCCAACAACGCACCTGTGCTCTCCAACATGGGCTATATCTACTTCATGCGCGGCCAGTTGGACAAAGCTGAGGAAGTGTACAAGGAGTCCATCAAGTACGACCCGCGCTTCGTGGATGCCCGCCGCAACCTGGGTGCAGTTTTGGCTATGAAAAAGAACTTCCCGGAGGCCATTGAGCAATGGAAAGAAGGGATAAAATTTGCCCCCGAGAATGCGACGCTGTATTTTTACATAGGCTCTGCATACAGGGATATGGGCACGCCGGAGTTGGGCGTAGAGTGGTTTGAAAAGGCGTATGCAATAGATCCGTCGCTGCGGAAATAGCAGAAGGCGTTTGGTTAAATTATTTCGGGGCGCTCATCTCTATAACCTTCAGGTGGTAGAATTTTCAGAGTTTTGCCCGAGCAAAACAAATTGCGGGCTACATTTTGAACAAACAACCGACACCAAACCCTCCAATCACCTTTTCCATCATCACTGTCGTCTACAACGGTGAAGCGCTGCTGTCAGGCACCATGGAAAGTGTGCTGCGCCAAACCTATCCGCACATCGAGTACATCGTGGTGGATGGCGGCTCGAAGGATAAGACCGTTTCCATAATCGAAGATTACGCTAAAAAAATGCCCTACCTGCGCTGGATTTCGGAGAAAGACAAGGGGCTTTACGATGCCATGAACAAGGGCTTGCGCATGGCTACGGGCGATTTTGTGCAGTTCCTGAACGGCGGCGACCACCTGCACGCGCCCGACACTTTGGAAAAACTAGCTACTGCGGCAACGCCTCAAACCGGCGTACTGTATGGAGAAACCATGCTGGTAGATGATGCCAGAACCCCTGTGGGCATCATGAGCGAATTGAGCACCCGAAAACTGCCCAAGCAGCTCCATTGGCGCGATTTTCTGGGTGGCATGCTGGTCGTGCATCAATCGTTTCTCCCGCGCCGGAGCCTCGCGCCTGCGTACATGGAGCACAATCTCTGCGCTGATTATGACTGGTGCATCCGTATATTGAAGGAAAGCGGGGAAAATATCCATTCAGGTCTGATTATTACCGACTATTTGATGGGCGGCATGTCAAAACAGCGGCACCGGCAAAGTTTGAAGGATCGTTTTGCTGTCATGCGGGCGCATTATGGTTTTTTTGCTGCTGTGATGGCGCATGGCTGGATCATTGTGCGGGCAGCCTGGCATTGGGTGCTGCGTATGGGTAAGCCGAAGTATTGAAACCTGGGTTGATGGGTGGGCTTTTAAAAAAGTTTCTCACGACGACACGACGACACAACGATACCACGACACGAGGAAGAGATTCTCTCAGTTTGTAAATTTAGAACGGGATGGTGTGCTGAGTTTTATTGCAAAAAAAAGTTTCTCACAACGACACGACGGCACAACGATTGGATACTCTTGGCATAAAAACATAGATTGCCCAAATTTGAAATGTTTTATTCGTTGTGTCGTCGTGTCGTTGTGAGAAACTTATTTTAAGTGCCACAAACTGGCAATCCTGATTTTAAAACCAGGAACACCTAAACATTGTGTCGTTGTGTCGTCGTGTCGTTGTGAGAAACTTTTTTTAAGTGCCACAAACTGGCAATCCCAATTTTAAACCATGAGCACCCAATTCATTGTCCCTTCGTGTGAAACATTTTCAATGGCCTGCAATTTTGGCTGGCATCGAGCACATTTTTTTTACTTTTACCCCGCTCCTGGCCACCTTTTTCCACACTAAAATCTGAAAACTTACCATGAGAATTACCCTTTCCCTGCTCTGTATTGTATCATTTTTTTCCCTTAAAAGCCAGAACGCTACCATTCAAGGCAAGGTTACAGATGCTGCGAATGGAGAAATGCTGATCGGCGTGACGGTGAAAATTGGCGATAGTGGCGCCGCCACCGATATGGACGGCAACTACAAAATCAGCCTGGCGCCCGGGAAATACACGATGAGCTGCTTTTTGGTGGGGTACGATGTGTACAGCCAAAGCATCACGCTTGCTGCCGGGGAAACCCGTACCATCGATATAAAGCTCAACGACGGCAGCAACCTGCTCCAGACCGCCACGGTGACCGCGGGCAAATTCGAAAAACCCCTGGGAGAGGTCACCGTTTCCCTCGATGTCTTGAAACCAAAACTCATTGA
>CAYVPM010000083.1:0-8129 GCA_964453475.1 uncultured Saprospiraceae bacterium
TGGGATGAGCGTTGGGAAGAATTCTCCGATGCCGCTGAAAAAGGCCAAAAACTGAAGGATGCCCTGCTCCGGGCGGTCGATGATGACACCAATGCCTTCAACCTGATTATGAACGCTTTTGCTTTGCCCAAAGGCACTGATGTGGAAAAAGCAGCTCGAAAAGCAGCCATACAAGCGGCCACGAAAACCGCCATCGAAGTCCCATTCAACGTGATGCAGCTGGGTATGGAAAGCTTCCCGCTGCTAAAACAAATGGTGGAAACAGGCAACCCCAACTCCATCACCGATGCAGCTGTCGGCGCCTTGTGCGCCCGCGTAGCGGTGTACGGGGCTTACCTGAACGTGAAAATCAACACAGGCGGCCTGGATGACAAAGCATACGCCGCTAAAGTAGTGGCCGACAGTGAAGCACTGCTCCAAAAAGCCCTGGAAATGGAAGCCGGGATTTTAGCTTACGTCCGGGAAAGGATTTAGAGCCCGAAGGCTTTCTTCACATCATCCACGGCATCCAAACGCTCCCAGGTGAAAGTCTCTACTTCCACTGGCTTGGCGGCGCCGTTCAGGCCGATCATCACCGTTTTCTTTTCCGGAGTGCGGCCAAAGTGGCCATAAGCTGCTGTTTCAGAGAATATCGGGTTTTTCAAGCCGAAGCGGCGCACGATGGCTGCCGGGCGGAGATTGAAGACCTTCAGCAATTTTTCAGCAATTTCTCCGTCGCTCAGGCCTTTGATTTTGCAGGTGCCGTAGGTATTGACGTACAAACCAACAGGCTGCGCCACGCCAATGGCATAGGCTACTTGCACAAGCGCCTGGCTGCACAAGCCGGCAGCAACAACATTTTTGGCGATGTGGCGGGTAGCATAGGCTGCCGAGCGGTCCACTTTGGATGGATCTTTCCCGGAAAACGCACCGCCGCCATGGGCCCCTTTGCCACCATAAGTATCTACGATGATTTTGCGGCCAGTGAGGCCGGTGTCGCCATGTGGGCCACCGATCACAAATTTCCCGGTTGGGTTGATAAAGTACTTTATATCTTTGGTGAAAAGGCGCACGGTGCGGCTATCGAGCTTCTTTTTCACACGCGGGATCAATATTTTCTGTACGTCTGTGGCTATTTTGGCCAACATACGCGTGTCTTCGTCAAAATCGTCGTGCTGGGTAGAAATAACGATGGTGTCGATTTTCTTTGGCACGTGCTTGTCGGTGTATTCGATGGTCACCTGGCTTTTAGCATCGGGGCGCAGGTACTTCATTTGTTTGCCTTCCTTGCGGATGGCAGCCAGCTCCTTCAAAAGCAAATGCGCCAGGTCGAGGGCCAGCGGCATGTAGTTTTCCGACTCGTTGGTGGCGTATCCGAACATCATGCCCTGGTCGCCAGCGCCCTGGTCGTCTTCTTTTTTGCCCACATCCACGCCTTGTGCGATATCAGCGCTTTGTTCGTGAATGGCAGAAAGGATGCCGCATGATTTTGCGTCGAACTGATATTCTGCTTTTGTATAGCCAATGCGCTCGATGGTATTGCGTGCGGCCGCCTGTACGTCCACATAAGCCGTGGACCGCACTTCGCCAGCCACGACAACCAATCCGGTGGTTACCAGTGTCTCACATGCCACTTTAGAATTCGGGTCTTGACGAAGAAACTCGTCGAGTATAGCGTCGCTGATCTGGTCGGCCACTTTATCCGGGTGCCCTTCGGAGACAGATTCAGAAGTAAATAGGTATGCCATCGGTCGTAATGCTGAATGATGAATTATGAATGAAAAATGTTGGCCACGTCCAATGACCAAGGTTTGTTGCAATAATGAGGGCGGTGTAGCGCTAATTTGCCGGCACTTACCGAATTTTGCGGCGCAAAGGTAGTTTTTCCCCGGATGAAAAACGAGCCAGTAAACCGACTTGGCTGCTTAAAGCCAATAAAATATAGCAAAAATGTCCAAAGACTTAGCGGCGTTACGCCAAAATTACGCCCTCAATGCCCTTTCCGAGTCCGATGTTTTGCCCGATCCGATTGCGCAATTCGGGCACTGGTTCGATGAGGCCATCGACAGCAAAATACTGGAACCAAACGCCTTTTCATTGGCAACCGCCTCTCCGGAAGGGCGCCCAAGTGCGCGTACAGTGTTGTTAAAAGGATTCGATAAAAATGGTTTCTTGTTTTTTACCAACTATGAAAGCCGCAAAGGCAATGAACTGGAATTAAACCCATACGCGGCCATGTTGTTCACCTGGCTCGACTTGCAACGGCAAATTCGCATTGAAGGCCATGTCGAAAAAATAAGCGCAGCGGAATCGCAAGATTATTTTCAAAGCCGCCCGAGAGAGAGCCAGATTGGCGCCTGGGCGAGCCCCCAGAGCCGTCCGCTTGCATCACGGGAAATACTCGAGCAAACGCAATGGCAGTTAACAGAAAAATATCGCAGCACGGATAAATTGCCCCTGCCGCCATTTTGGGGCGGGTACAGAATTGTGCCGGTTTGGTTCGAATTCTGGCAAGGGCGGGAAAGCCGCCTACACGATCGGGTGGTGTATCACAGCAAGGACAACGGAGGCAACTGGGAAATTGGCCGCCTGGCGCCATAGGTGTGATACATTATGCTTGGTTCAAACTCATAACGCATTATCTCAGAACTCATCTCTATCTTTGCGGCATGAGCAGAATTCTTGCCATCGACTTTGGGCTTAAACGCACCGGTATTGCGGTCACCGACCCGCTGCGCATCATCGCGAGCGGGCTGACGACCGTAGCGACCCCCGAAGTGATGGATTTTCTCAAGGCTTATTGCCTGGTGGAAGACGTGGAATGTTTCGTGGTCGGGCTTCCCATGCACCACGATGGTTCGCCGGCACAAATAGCACCGCAAGCCGATGCGTTTTCTGAAAAACTGCAAAAACTGTTTCCCGATAAACCTGTTGTACGATACGACGAACGAAACACTTCAAAAAAAGCATCTCAAATAATCCTTCAAAGTGGCACGAGAAAAAGCAAGCGCCGCGACAAAGCCTTGGTAGATAAAATCGCTGCCGCACTGATATTGGAGGAATATATGGAAGCGAATCATTGGTAAAAAAGCATGTTACTTCCCATTTACGCCTACGGCCAACCGGTACTCAAACAAGTTGCGGAGCCCATAACGGCAGAATACCCCAATTTACAAGAACTTCTGGCCAATATGTGGCAAACCATGTACAATGCCGACGGCGTTGGCCTGGCAGCGCCGCAAATAGGGTTGAGCATCCGTTTGTTCCTCATTGATACGGAAGATGTGGAACGAAAAAAGGAAAAAGCGGATACGGATGCAGGCCTGAAACAGGTCTTTATCAATGCCCAAATATTGGAAGAAAGCGGTGAGCCCTGGACCTATGAAGAAGGCTGCCTCAGCATTCCGAAGGTTACGGGCGATGTAGAACGTCATCCTCAAATTCGCATCCGCTGGCAGGACGAAAAGTTTGAAACCCATGAAGCTGTTTTCACAGGCATCAATGCGCGCGTCATACAGCACGAATACGACCATATTGAAGGAGAGCTTTTTACGGAAAAACTCAAGCCGATAAAAAAACGCATGATTCAGCGGAAACTGGAAGATATCCGGCAGGGAAAAATCAAGACGGACTATCGGATGAAGTTTTTTAACGTCCGCTAATCAACGATCATTTCCGCCCGGTTCAGCTCCTGCTGCACCATCCCTTTTGGAATTTCCCTGAATTCATACTGCTGGTTGCGCAACTGTGGCACCTTTCCGGCTTCCCGGATGGCTTGCTGAATGCCGTCGGCCGTGAAACGGAAGCGCGCGCCGGCAGCAGACACCACATTTTCCTCAATCATAATGCTGCCAAAATCATTGGCGCCGGCATGCAGGCAGAGCTGCGCTACCTGTTTGCCCACGGTAAGCCAGGAAGCTTGAATATTCACCACATTGGGCAGCATGATACGGCTCATGGCAATCATGCGCACGTATTCATCGCCCGTGACCGCGTTGCGCGCGCGTTTGATTTTTCGCAGGATGGTATCCTCGTCTTGAAATGGCCAGGGGATGAAAGCCAGAAAGCCTTTGGCATCGGCAGGTTTTTCGCTTTGCACCTGCCGGATGGCTGCAAAATGTTCCATACGTTCGAGGTTGGTTTCGATGTGGCCGAACATCATGGTAGCAGAGGTGGTCAGGTGCAGTTTGTGGGCCGCCCGCATCACATCGAGCCATTCCTGACCGCCGCATTTCCCTTTTGAAATCAGGCGGCGCACCCGGTCGTCCAGTATTTCGGCGCCTGCGCCTGGCAGGGAGTCGAGGCCGCTTTCCTTCAGTACTTTGAGCACATCGTAATGGCTCATTTGTTCCAGTTTAGCCACGTGCGCGATCTCTGGTGGACCCAAAGCGTGCAATTTCAGGTTTGGGTATTCCGATTTCAATTGCCGGAACAAATCCGCATAAAATTTCAGCCCCAGGTCGGGGTGGTGCCCGCCTTGCAGCAGCAATTGCTCCCCGCCCAGCTTAAACGTCTCTTCAATTTTCACCCGATACTCCTCCATCGTGGTGATATAGGATTCCTCATGCCCAGGCCGGCGATAAAAATTGCAGAACTTGCAATTGGCAATGCACACATTGGTCGTATTGGAGTTCCTGTCGATGATCCAGGTGACGGTATTGCCCGGCACATGATGCTGGCGCATGGCGTTGCCGACGTACATCAGCTCGGCAGTGGCGGCATTTTCAAACAGGAACACGCCTTCTTCGGGTGTGAGCCATTCGAAGCGGAGGGCGCGTTGGAGTAGGGTGGAGACGTTCATAGTCGGCACGGCAGTGGTTGGTGGATTTATGAGCCGTAAAAATAAAGAAACAAAAATGCGTGGCGAAGGTTGGGAATCGGTTCAATACTTTCGATTGAACCAAACAAGGAAACTTACCCAGGCGTATTTTTCCCGGCCTTCATCCATAAAAGGCCCTTGCCAAAGTGCTGTTGTGTGGTGAATATAAATCTTGATAAAATACTACTGCACCTAAGGAACTCAGCTGCCAATTTCATTGTTAAAAGTACATAATAATCAATTTCCAGACAGCCTTTCCCCATTCCCAGCTGTCATTACCCTACTTTTGCCCTCCTTTTCAAACAATACCTGTGAACGAACAACAACCGACCGCCTCCCCGGCTCGTGGCGAAACCCGCTTTCAACGTATCCGCAGGGTGTTGCGCCAGGCCATCAACGGCGAAGAAGATAATTTTACGACTGGTAGCATTGACCGGGCCATCGTGCTGTTGTCCATTCCCATGATCCTGGAAATGGCGATGGAATCGCTTTTTGCGGTTGTAGATATATTTTTCGTGGCCAAAATCGGCTCGGAAGCGGTGGCCACCGTGGGCCTTACCGAAGCGGTGTTGATGCTGGTATATTCGCTGGCGATTGGCCTGAGTTCCGCAGTTACGGCCATGGTTTCACGCCGTATCGGCGAGGGCGACCGGGATGCTGCTGCCAAAGCAGGGGGACAGGTAATATTTGTGGCGTTGATTCTATCTGCCCTGATAGGCATTCCGGGGTATATCTACGCCGAAGAAATCCTGAGTTTCATGGCACGCGATCAAAGCGTGTCGACGGTCGGGCACCAGTTTACCCGCCTTTTGCTCACCTGCAACCTGCCCATCCTGCTGCTTTGGATTCTGAACGGCATTTTTCGCGGCGCCGGCGATGCAGCCACGGCCATGCGCGCGCTCTGGATCGCCAATTTGGTAAACATCGTGCTCTGCCCGATTTTCATTTTCGGACTTGGGCCAATACCCGCCATGGGTGTACTGGGCAGCGGTATTGCGACCACCATCGGCCGTTCCACCGGGGTCGTCTACCAGCTGTGGCACCTGTTTGAAGTCGGCAGGATCATCAAATTGCGCTGGGAAATGCTGCGGCCCAACCTAAAAATAGTGGGCACCCTGCTCCGGATAGCCTCGGGCAGCACCGGGCAGTACCTCATTGCCTCTGCCAGCTGGATATTTATGATCTACATCCTTGGGCAAATCAACAAGGAGGTCGTTGCAGGCTATACCATCGCCATTCGGATCATCATTTTCACCATAATGCCCGCCTGGGGCATGGCCAACGCGGCCGCAACCCTGGTTGGGCAGAACCTTGGGGCAGGCCAGCCCGATCGGGCGGAAAAATCCGCCTGGCGCGCCGGCACCTTTAACATGATTTTTATGGGGATCGTTGCGGCGATCTATTTGACTTTTGCGCCGTTTTTGATTCAAATTTTCAGTTCAGAGCCGGAAGCGATACAGGCAGGCGTCTTTGCTTTGCGGATCATGGCTGCCGGCTACATATTTTTTGGTTGGGCGATGGTGATGACCCAGGCGATCAACGGGGCCGGCGATACGCTTACCCCAACCATTTTAAATTTTATATTTTTCTGGCTGCTGGAAACACCATTGGCCTGGTTGCTCGCCCTTCACTGGGATTGGGGGCAAGCCGGAGTTTATTGGAGTATCTTCACCGCAGAATCGCTGATGGCAATGGCGGCGATATGGGTATTTCGGCGGGGAAAATGGAAAACAGCGACAGTATAATTCAAGAATAGATGGCAAAAACATGGACACTCGGTGAAAAATCCGATAGTTTAAAAAAAGAAAAAGAATACGCCGTTCTGGTCAGCGTGATCACGCCCGAGGTGGGCGAGACGCAAGCGCATGAATACCTGGACGAACTGGAATTTCTGGCCGACACGGCCGGGGCGGAGACGATCAAGCGTTTCACGCAGCGGTTGAAGCACCCGGAGAACCGTACTTTTATCGGAAAGGGAAAAGTGCAGGAGATCCGCGAATACCTCGACCGCCACGAAGAGGTTACCATGGTTATTTTTGACGACGACCTCTCCGGCAAACAAACCAACAACCTGGAAGAGTCCCTGAAGGTAAAAATCGTGGACCGCTCTTCGCTCATCCTCGATATTTTTGCCAACCGCGCCCAAACAGCGCAGGCAAAAACCCAGGTGGAACTGGCTCAGATGAAGTACCTATTGCCACGCCTGCGCGGCCTTTGGACGCACTTGGAGCGCCAGGCAGGTGGTATCGGCACCCGTGGCCCCGGTGAAACACAGATCGAAACGGACCGGCGTATCGTGCAGTACCGCATGAAAATCCTGGAAGACCGCCTCAAAGACATCGACAGGCAAAGCCAAACCCAACGCAAAACCCGCGGCGAACAAGTGCGGGTAGCGCTCGTAGGCTACACCAACGTTGGGAAAAGCACCTTGCTCAACCTGCTTTCAAAATCGGAAGTACTGGCAGAAAACAAACTTTTCGCCACCCTCGACACTACTGTGCGCAAAGTGGTGTTCGGTACCATGCCCTTTTTGCTGTCCGATACCGTCGGTTTTATCCGAAAACTGCCGCACCACCTGGTCGAAAGTTTCAAAAGCACCCTCGATGAGGTGCGGGAAAGCGATATCCTGCTTCACGTGGTGGATATAGCCCACCCGCAGTTTGAAGACCATATCCGCACGGTGCAACAAACCTTGCTGGAACTCGGCGCTGCCGACAAGCCCACGCTCATGGTGTACAACAAAATTGACCTGTACCGGGAGCGCTATTTCGACGATTTGCTCACCAAACAGGAACGCATCGACATCGAGGCCGAATTGCGCGAACGACTGCTAAGCACTTATGGCGAAAACGTGTTCATGTCGGCCCACACCAAAGAAGGCGTCGAAGACCTGCGCGAACGCATGACGCGTATGATCAAGGAAACGTATGTAGTTCGATATCCCCACCAGGTAAAGTCCTGGTAACGCCAACCTCCAGGTTGGCAACCGAGCCGTACTGCCAACCTCCAGGTTGGCAACCGAGCCGTACTGCCAACCTCCAGGTTGGCAACCGAGCCTAAGTACTACCAACCTCCAGGTTGGCAAGCAAAGCCACGTATTGCCAACCTGGAGGTTGGCAGTACATGACCAACAAGATTTACCCAAAAGCATTCAAACCCGTCACATCATGCCCCGTAATGAGCAAATGGATGTCGTGCGTACCTTCATAAGTAAGCACAGTCTCCAGGTTCATCATGTGCCGCATGATCGGGTATTCATTCGTAATGCCCATGCCACCATGAATCTGCCGGGCTTCACGGGCTATGTTAAGGGCTGTGATGCAGCTGTTGC
>CAYVPM010000084.1:0-8102 GCA_964453475.1 uncultured Saprospiraceae bacterium
GGGGTGCCTTTTGAAATGGAATATCTGATGCAAAAGGAAGTGATACCGAGGCTTCAGCGGCGTTTTCCCGGTCGCCCGATCGCGCACCGGACGCTGCATACCGTTGGGGAAGGAGAAACCAACATTGCCAACCGGATTGAGGCATTTGAGGAGGGCTTGCCCGCACATATCAAGCTGGCATACTTGCCGGCGCTCGGAGAGGTGCGCTTGCGGCTTACAGGCACCTGGCCTGGAGAATTAATCACCGATGCAGAAGCCAGGTTGGCAATGGAATTGAACGTGAAAATAGCGGAGCTGGAAAGCTTGCTCCCTGATCTCGTGTACGGGCGCGATGGCGAGACTTTACAGGAAGTTGTAGGTGAGCTGCTTCAAAGGCAACATTTGCAGTTCGGGACAGCAGAGAGCTGTACAGGAGGCTACGTAGCACACCTGATTACCTCCGTGCCAGGCGCTTCGGCTTATTATCCAGGGTCGGTAGTAGCCTATTCCTATGAGATGAAAAGCAAGCTGCTGGGCGTGCAGGCCAATACGTTGACACAGTTCGGCGCGGTCAGTGAAGAAGCGGTAAAGGAAATGGCGGCAGGCGCCCGCGCTGCTTTGGGCGTTGATGTTGCCCTTGCGATTTCAGGCATCGCAGGCCCTGGCGGCGGGATGCCCGACAAGCCTGTAGGTACCGTTTGGATGGCGGTCAGCGATGGGGAGCGTACGGTGGCATTAAGACATGTATTAGCCCGAGACCGGCAAAAGAACATCCATCTTTCGGGTATTTACGCCTTGAACCTGCTGCGCAAATTTCTGTTGGGAGAAATTTAGCCTTATTGCCCGTCTTCAAATTTGATTTTTATGTGCGTACCGTCGCAATAGGGCTTGTTGCCGGATGCGCCGCAACGGCAAAATGCTGTGACCTTACTTTTCCGCGATTCATTGCCATTGGCATCCTTTACCACCAAATTGCCATAGACCAATAAAGGGCCGTTTTTTGATACTTCTACCAGGCTTTCAGCGCTTGTTTCAGTTGCTTCATGCGCGGCATCATTAAGGTAATAGGACAGGGCGCCGGATGGGCAACGGTCTATCTGTTCCTTGATGCGTTCTGTAGTAGCCCCAGTCATATCGACCCACGGGCGCTTGCTCGGGTTGAAAACCGCCAACAGTTCTGTCCAGCAAATTTTGGAGTGGATACAAACATCTGGTTTCCATACGACGGTTATGTCGTCGTTGCTGTACTTTTTTGTTTTATCCATGCTTCAATAGTTTAAAAGCGTTGCAATTTGGCTAAGATTTCAGGTGAAATTTCTCCAGCTGAAATGCCGTAGCCATCCACGAGTACCCCTTTTGCCTTGTATTTTTCGGAAGAAACGGCATAAACCACAGCTGCGTCGCCCGGGTCGGTTTCACCTTCAAAACGGTGGACTTCGTCGATGTGGAAATCTTCGGGATGCAAGCTTAGGTCATGCTCGGCACAGTGCAAACAATCGGTTTGCAAGTTGAGGTTGAGGGTGTATCCCCGCGCTTGCAGGCCATTTACTGCTGCAGAAACAGTTTCATAGTATTTCATGGTGCTTCAGCTTTAAAGGCAACAATTATTGGAACAAGTTTTTCCCGGCAAATCGCGTAAGCCCGCCCCCTATTTTTTCCGACAGCTCCAACGCAATTTTGTATTGTTTGTATTTGCGCTGAAATTTGGGGACCAGGTCAATTAAACTTTTTATGTACGGTTTTTGAACGGTGCGCACCCCTAGGGAAACCTTTTCCAGCGTGTTCAGGTCATCCTGCCAATTGGCGGCGCTTTTCAGAATTTTGTCCATTGAACCGCGGTTTTGGTCGTGGTATTTTTTGACATACTTCACCCCCTTCCTTGGATCGAGGAATTTCAGGTCTTCGTTCATAAATTTGACATAGTCCTGCACCAGCCCATCCAGCTTTTGTTCTGCCGACAAATTGCTGTCAGCCAAGCGTTTAAGCTCTTTCTGGTGCGCCGACAACCACTGGTTCTGCTTCAACGAGGCGCAACCAATGCCGCCCAAAGCAAAGCCCAAAAACAATAAAGACAACGCTGTATTTCTCATAAAAAATTCCGATTTTCAATTATTCCCTTTATCGCTGCGAAGACAAAAGCCCCAGGAATCTTCACACAGCTCACCCGTCTTAGCCAAGGCTGCGACCGTCCACCGTCCACCGTCTACCGTCCACCGTCCACCGTCTACCGTCCACCGTCATTCATCCAAATGATCTGTCAGCCGCTGCACAATCTTAAACTCGCTGAAAAACTCCCGGGCAATGATCCTCAACACCGTATAGACCGGGATGCCGATCAACATGCCTGTGATCCCGCCAATCTTTGCCGCCGCAAGTATAACAATGAAAATTTCCAAAGGATGCGCCTGAACACTTTTTGACAAGATGAGTGGCCCCAGTAAGTTGCTGTCGATGACATGAATGATTATGAAGGTAGCGGCTACATGCAGGAGCATCGGCAGCATCAAGGTAAAATCGGTATCAAGGTTGGAAGATATGGTGATAAAAACGCCAAAGACGATCCCGAGGATGGTTCCCACATAGGGGATTACGTTAAGCACTCCTCCGACTGAGCCAATGAGCATCGCGTTATTATTGCCGAAAATCCACAGCACGATGGTGGTCATGGTGGAAAATGCGAACATTTGGATCAGCAGCCCCCTAAAATACCTGGTCAGGACCTGGCTCGATTCGTTGACGGCAGATTGCACTTTTTTTTCCTGCTCGTTTGGCACCAGCGCATGCACGATGTCCAAAAACAAGTCGTTTTCTTTCAGGAAGAAGAAAAGGATAAACGTCACCGAGGCAATTGTGACCAAAAGGTTGCCTGCAACACCGATAAACGATTCCAGAAATTCACCAACCAAAGTTGGTTTGAACCAGCGACTCAAGATTTCCTGGGTTTTTGTTGCGAGGGACTCTCCTGTTTCCAACATGCCAATTTGGTGCATTTGAGCATCCATACGGGCGAATGGTTGCCGCAACTTTTCGCCGAGCGCATAGTAGTCCACATTCGCGAGGTTGCGCGCCTGCGTGACGATCGTCGGCACGAACAACCACATAATGCCCAGGATGCACATGTAAAAAACAAGAATCGTCAACATGGCGGCTGTTGAATTCCCCATTCGAAAGCGGCCTATCCGGATCCGATTTTGAAAAAAAAGCACCAAAGGGTTTCCAAGCATCGACAAAACCCATGCAATGAGGATATAAGTAACGATATCTGAAAAATAATAGGCTAGTCCTAGCAGTACCAGAACCCCGAGCGCCAGTAAATAATTTCGATTCAGAAAATTCATATCAATGGTTTAATGCCCTGCAAACCTACTGCAAAAACAACATTTTTCCACCAGTCAGCCAGTTATACCTCACGTCGCCAGGTTTTGTGCATGCCGATGTTTGTAATCAATTCAAAATCAATTGAATCAATCATTGTCAATTACAAAAATCAGGCGAATCACAGTATACAAGAGCCGAAAGCCACTGTTCCGTAACTTGGATGGAATAATTGCAAAACCGGCAAAGATTCTTTCAAAAAAAATGGATTAATAAAAAACTTCCGTTACATTTGTCGCGGAAAGGCCACATGAAAGCGTATCTATGAACCTTCCCGCCTTGAACCGTGCGGGAAGGTTTTTTTTATGCGGCTGCCAAATGCCCCTGTTATTTTTGTTTCATTACAACATACTGGATTTTGCCCATGTCTGAGCTGGCTAAATTCCTGGAATATACCATTCTTAAACCAGATACAGCCCTGAATGATGTGATATGGGCATGTGAAGAGGCTGTCCGTTCAGGTTTCGCCTCGGTTTGTATTCCACCTCCTTTTGTTAGAGACGCGCGCCGGGTCTTGGGTGAGCGCAACAAGTTGCGCCTGGCAACCGTAGTGGGCTACCCAATGGGCTATTCAGCCATCTCCGCAAAAAGCGAAGAAATTAAACGAGCCCTGGACGATGGCGCCGACGATATAAATGCCGCGCTCAACATTACTCAGGTAAAAAGCAAATTTTGGAACAATGTCAGCCGGGACATCGACGGCCTTGCCCTGGCCACCCAGTCAAGGGGAGGCCTGCTAAAGCTGAACCTGGAATGTAACCTTTTGGAACAGGAAGAATTGCAAAAAGTATGTGAACTTGCAGCTGAATCTGGTGTTCCCTGGTTGCAATCCAACTCCGGGTTTGGTGGCCATGGGCCCAGCGTTGAAATGCTGCAAACTTTGCGCCTGACAGCTGGTACACAGGTGAAAATAATGGCAATGCTCGGCAGCGCCCATACAGCGCCCATTGCCCAAAAACTCCTGGATGCCGGGGCCGACCGGCTCGGCACAAGTTCGGGAACAGTTATTTTGGGAAGCTGATTCAAACCCTTATGCCTTGCTTGGCACACAAAACCTGGCTACACCATGTTGTCAAAAAATAACCCGACATACGAAGATGCAGCACTCAGTGCCGAGGAGCTGCTGTCCAAACTGGAAAATTATTGCGCCTACAGGGAGCGCTGCCCCAAAGAAGTACGCGACAAACTTGCAGCACTGGGGGCTGAACCTGATGTAGCAGAGCAGATATTTGAAGTTTTAAAGGCCGACAAGTTTTTTGACGAGCAACGATTTGCCCATGCTTACGCGGGCGGGAAATTTCGAAACAACAATTGGGGGAAAGTGCGCATTAAACAAGAATTGCGGATGCGCGACATCGAGCCCCGGATAATAGAGTTGGCACTTGGCAGCATTGATATGGAAGTTTACCAGGCTTTACTGTACAAATTGCTCGCAAAAAAACTGGCGCAATACGCCGGCGACACAAAAGCAAGGGAGAAATCAGCGGCCTCTCTGATCCGGTCCGGTTTCGAACCGAGCCTTGTTTTTGAAAATTTGAACAAAATAAAGTAAGATTTTCCGGCCTTAGAATCCTGACTTTACCAAAAAAGTGTTGAGCGGTGTTTGTCCTAACATCAGTATCTTCATGGTATAATTTTTCGGTTTTCTCATTTTCTAAACTTTCAATCGATATGGCAAAGGCAAAACTTACCCTGACTGAATTAAAAGTTGAAAGCTGTGTTACTGCCCTTTCCAGCAATCAACTTGGCAATGTCAAAGGTGGCGCACTTAACGTAAAAGGTCGGCGCAGCACCTATGTTATCCGTTGGACAGCAATCGACACCCGGGCGCAATCCGATTTCAACGCGCCTAACCAAACCCCAATCGGCCATGTGGTGGTTTAATGCCCGGCTCCTTCGTCCCATTTCTCCCGTACAATTGCTGCAAACGATTGGCCTTTGATCTTGCTCAATAGCCAGGCATCCAGGTCGAACGTTTGCAGCAATGCTTTTGTAGCTGGCAGGTTGTCGGCTGCGTGTAACTCCTGGTGCATTTTTTCGTAAATTTCTATCTGTGTTTTCCCTTTCGGTGTCCGGTTGAGTTCGGCAACGAAGTTGATAAACCGCTGTTCCAAATCCTGGAAGCGGTTTTTCTTTTTCAGGAAACGTTTTGCAGAACGCAGCAATGACTCTATCAACAGGGTGTTGCCCATTTCAATGTGCAGGATCAGGGAAAAAATACGGGCCACGGTTTGCAGGTCTTCCCGCTCCACCGACCTGGGTTGGTTATGCCATTCGTTGAGGTAGTGCATGGCATTGTTAAAATCTTCGCATCCGAAAGAAATCAAAGCATATTGGTAATAGAAACTGGCCGTTTCGTAATACCTGGGATCGAAGGCTGCAGCTTCTGCCTGGCAAATTTCCATCTCGCGCCGCGCCGCTTCAAAATCCCCGGAATAGGTGCAGAGTGCAAAGAAAATAGTGAAGTATTGGCGGTGTATTTTCCGGCTGTCGTCGGCGGTCAAAGGGCGTAGTTCGCGAATCTTTTTGAGGCATATACGCACCTCATCATACTTTTTCAACATGCCACAGGCCAATACGAGGTTGCTGAGCGCGGCGATATAGTCGGCCAGGTTGTCGCTCAAAAAATGCGGCTGCGATTCAATAAGGTCGATCAGCTTGACACCTGAATCATAGAATGCTTCCTGCTCCAAAGCGGCGTAATGGTACAGGTTCAGGGTGCGCAGTTGCTGCACCCTGGCGCTGTGCGAAATAGCATGGTCCAGCGTTTGAAATGCCGTTCCACGCACAATCTGTCGCATTTTGTCCATCCGGTCCTTGTTGCGCAGCAGGGCCTCCCTTTTCACCACGGCGTACACTTCAAAAAAGGCTTTTCGGTAAATGGCCAAATTTTGCAGCTGCTCCAATGCCCTGCTTTCTTCAAAATGCAGCTGCTCCAGGTTTTTATCGAGAAAATCGGCATCCATTTGTGTGTATGCCAACTGCTTTTCCCACCGTATTATTTCCAGTTGATAAGAGAAGCACTCAAAATGCACCGCAATTTTTCGCGCTTTTTGAAGTAATTCCCTGCAATCGCTGTAGTGGCCGCGCCTGAATAACACCATGGTGCTTTGAAGCAACTGCCCAATTTTATAATCCACCGAATGTTGCTCATCAAAATTCTGCAGGCACTTAAGCACCAGGTCATATAGGTAAGCCTTTAGTTCGGAAAACTTCTTCCCCTCCACGGGGTGGCCTTTGTAAATCTTTTGCTTGAACTGTTCTTCATCAAATTCCTGCGCAGACGACATCGCCTCAAAGAGCTGTAGGTATTTGCTGTCGCGCTCGGTTTTCCCCCTGACAAAAATCCTGAAATACCGCTTCTCTGTCGGGGTAAGCGCGCTAACCAATCGGTACAGCTTGTCTGAAGGTGTTTTAGGCATGGCGGTAAAATGTTTCAGGGCCTTTTTCAGGAATCATTGTAGCCCAAGCACAAAAGTGTCAGTTAATTATCATTTAACCAACTAATAAATTTGACTTAGAAACCTGACTTTAGATAAAAGTTGGGTTGGTGGGCAAAATGGGCCGAAATACTTTTGTCACATCAAATCCACGCAATACAAACGCTACGAACCATTTGCATTCCAGCACCCTGTTAACTCCATTTATTTAACCAGGTCTTGTGCCTCAAATTTTCAGATTATGATGAATGCTATCAGTTTTCGAGCCAATGCAGAGGTTGCCGAGCCGCAGGCAACCGTAAGGGCCGTTTCGATCAAAACCAGCCCTGCCCAGCGGCAAAGCTCCAGCAGCGGCAAGGTTGTATTGCCTACGATGGAAGGCCTTTGTTTTGAAAAAGTAAAGCATATCGCATACCTGGAGGCAAATGGGACTTACACGGCTTTGCATTTCAAAGACAAACGCCAGGTATTGGTGTGCAAGACCTTGCGCGAAGTGGAGTTAATGCTGCCAGGAGACGCATTTTCGCGCATCCACCGTTCGCATACCATTCATTTGCGGCATATTAAAAAATACATCCGGGGAAAAGGCGGCTATGTAATGCTCCAAAATGGGGTGACGCTTTCCGTTTCTGCGGGACAAAAAGATAATTTCCTGGAATCCTTGCGCCATTTTTTTGACCATAGTTAGTCGCGAGCCATGAAAACGCCTAAAATCCAGTAGCCTTCAACCCAAACTATTGTCAACGAAAAGTGGTTGTGAAAATCGTGATCGGATAATCATTTGAAAATCAAGTGTTTTCCATCACTCAAATCACTCAAATCACTTTAGTCACAGTAAAACACAAAAACGCCGCCCTCCTTTACCGCAATTGGTAGGGAGGGCGGGAAGGCTACCTTCAAAAAGAAACACAGTAAGGGTTTGGTTTTGGCACCGGATGCGATAATCGTGTCACGGTGCTTTTTTTATTAACGGGCCATCGCTTACAACACATAGTTTGACTTCTTCGAAGTCGGCGGCGCCAAAGTCGTTTCTGGAAAGCTGGGTGCATCAGAAACTGTCTCCAGATTATCCTCTATATTTGGCCCGAACTCCCAAACAAAATCCCGCACCCACATGGAAGTCCTACTCCTTACTTTCGCCAACAACCGCGAGCACCCGCTACCCACTCTGGCCAGCGAATACGCCGCCCTGAACAAAATCCTCTCCCCCCGCGTCCTGCGCCAGCACTTCCTGTCCTGGTCAGTCAGCCACGCTACCCTGGACGACATCGCCTATTACCTCACCCTGTTCCGCGACCGGCTGAGCCT
>CAYVPM010000085.1:0-8067 GCA_964453475.1 uncultured Saprospiraceae bacterium
ATCAGCACGTAATACGGCTGCGCGCTCACGTCGAAGTTGTTGACCTGAAAAGCGCTCCATTTTGAGCCGACGGTGCGCAGCTTTTCACCCGTTTTTGGGTCGAGCATATAAGCGAAATCATTGTCGGGAAAGAGGCGCACCTTTTCGTCGACGTATAGGGAAACCACGATGTAGTCGTTGCGCAGGCGCTCGATGATGCCGGGCAAAGGCCATACGTTTTCTTCCATTTTCCGGCAGTTGACACATCCATGGCCGGTAAAATCAACAAATATCGGTTTGTTTTGGCGTTTTCCTTCTGCAAGGGCCTCGTCAAAATCGTGGTAGCAATCGAGGCCATGCGGGCAGCCCGGGCCGTCGTGGTGCTTGGCATCAGGTGCGGCCTGGTGCTTGATGCTGTAATGTACGGGCGGCGCCAAACCACTCAGCAGCGAAAGTGATTGGTAGTTGATCAGGCCCCAGCCGATGTATAAGGCGAATGCCAGGGACGAAAGCCCTACCACGGCGCGCACCGTTCCGGGTTTGCCTTTGGCCCCTTTCCAGCCCAACACGCCAAATTGGTAAAGTGCAAGGATGGCAGCGATGATAAACCAGATAACCAGAAATGGCTCAAACTTCAGCAAGCCCCATTGTTCTGCCATATCGGCGGTGCTGAAAAACTTGAAAGCCAGCGCGAGTTCCACCAGGCCCAGGGTCATTTTCACGTTGTCCATCCAACCGCCGGATTTTGGCAGGGAGTTCAGCCAGCCGGGAAACATGGCAAACAAGCCAAAGGGCAGCGCCAGTCCAAGGCCAAAGCCAAACATCCCGATGGCAGGCTTCAGCGGTACAATTCCCATCAGGGAAGCCCCTGCATTGCTGCGCGCAGCTTCCACCAGCAAAGTGCCAACAATTGGGCCTGTGCAGGAAAAGGACACCAGCACCAACGTGAAGGCCATGAAAAAGGTGCCGATCAGGCCACCCCGGTCGGCCATTTTATCACTTTTGTTTACCCAGGATGATGGCAGCGATATTTCATAAAACCCGAAAAATGAAAAGGCAAAAACGACCAACAGGGCGAACACCCCCAGGTTGAACCACTTGTTGGTGCTCATATCATTCAAAGCAGTCGGGCCCAGGGCTGCCGTTACGGCCGAACCGAGGGCTACGAAGATGAAGACGATGCTAAAAGCGTAAATAAAGGCGTTGCGCAGGCCGGCTTTGCGGTCTTTGGAGCGTTTCACGAAAAAGCTGACAGTCATCGGAATCATCGGGAACACGCAGGGCGTGAGCAGCGCGATGAGGCCGCCCAAAAAGCAAAAAAGGAATATGGAAACCCAGGAAACGCCCTGGCTGCTGCCGCTGGAAACTTCTGCATTGCAGTTGCCAACAAATTGCGCCGCGTTTATCTCAGGGCGCTTGGATAAAAAAAAACCTTTGAAGTTTGGGTCTTCCGGCGCTACCAGGCCATCTGGTGTAGCGGCGGCGCCAGGTTGTTCTGTACCGCTGGTTTCTACCGTTGGCGTACCTGTTGTTGGTGTTTCCACGCCTGCTGCTGATCCTGGCGCCGGGTTTTGGCCATTGCTGTTCGGTGTTGCCGATGGCGCAGCGCCCGTGCCGCAATTGCTCAGGGCTGGAATTTTAAAGGAAAAATCAACGTCTCGGGGCGGCAGGCACATTTCTTCGTTGCAGGCCATGAACGTCAAGTAACCGCTGATAGGCTTGGAGGGATCGCTTACTTCGATGCGCTGGGTCAGGATGCCGGAATGTTTGAACTTGGTAAGTGTCATGTCAAACACATTGTCGTGCACTTTGATGATGCCACCCGATTCTTTGGCTTTGCCGACCAATTTATAGTTGGCGCCGGGGCTGAACGTCAGGGAAGTCGCTATCGGCCCGTCTTCGCTTTCGAGAAACTGCGAATAGGTGTACCAGCCATCTTGAATATCGCCCGTGAATACGAGATCGACCTGGCAATTCCCGGCATCTTTGGCGGTAAACGACCATTTTACAGGGTTTTGGGCCGATATGCCTGCGGCGAAAAAGATTGCGAGGCCTAAAGTGAGCAGGGTGTAGAGCTTGTTGCGCATCGTTGTAGATATATTTTGGACTGCAAAGAAACAAGGAAACTTCCGGTGGTTGCACAGAACCTGGGGCATTAAAACAATTTTAACCCCATTAATTGTCCGCGTTAAGGCAAATTTTTTGTTAATAAAGCCTCTGTTCTTATACTTTTGACCGATTTTTTTAAAAATCCAAACCCTATACTTTGATTTTAAATAAAGAGAATTACCTTTGCGCTCCCATTTTCGAACAGGACATCAATTAGAAGAGATACGCGATGAAACGCACATTCCAACCATCACGGCGCAGCCGCAAAAATAAGCTCGGTTTCAGGGAGCGCATGGCCACCAAAAATGGCCGTAAGATCATTTCCCGTCGCCGTAAACAAGGGCGCAAAAAACTTACGGTTTCTGACGAGCGTCGCCTCAAGTAAGTCAGCACCGGCTCATTTTAAACTATTTATCCCGACCCGTCCTGTAGCGCCACACTGCAGGACGGGTTTTTGTTGTCCATGCAACCAATTGAAATAGGTACTTTTGCGCATATTGAGGAAACTATACTATGATTTGCTTGATTTTTGTGATTGACAATGATTGATTTAACTGATTTTGGATTGATCACAAACATTAGGTTACATAAAACCTGGCGGTGTGCGGAATAAACCTGGCCATTCATTCGACCGACAAGAGCGCCTTAAGAGCCGCAAAACTATTGCTTCCCTGTTCAAGGGGGGGCATTCTTTTGTTGCCTATCCTTTGCGCGTGGTCTGGACGGTGTCCCTGGCTGGTGAGCAAGGCATGGCTACGGTGGCGGTTTCCGCCTCAAAGCGCAACTTCAAGACTGCGGTGCAGCGCAACCGGCTCAAACGCCAAATGCGGGAAGCATATCGTTTGCACAAGGAGGAGTTTTACCAGGAGCTTGCCAAGCAGCAAAAGCATATTTCCTTGATGATAACCTATATTGCCAAAGAGCCCTTGCCCTATTCGGACATAGACGCGGGGATGCGGAAGCTGATTCGGAAGTTTCCCTATCAAGAAATTTGATAAATTTAATAATTAGCTAATGTGATAATTCGATAATTAGCTAATGTGCACATCATTTTTTTTCGCTTTGGCTCCTGTGTTTCAGCACCTTAATCAAATTTATTGTTTTAGTGCTGGAATGTCCAATCAATTAATTGTACAGTCGCTGAGCTCATTATCAAATTATCAAATTATCACATTAAAGCAATATGCATTTTCGACAAGCCATCCTTTCCTTCAACGACAAAACGCAGTTGCTTTTGCCCGACAAGTCGAATTCGTTTGACGAGATTTTTGTCGATTTCCGGCAGGAATCCATGAATGGCGGGCAGCATTGGTCGGTGTTTTTGCACCCCAAGGAAGATATAAGGGTGAACGGTTTGGAGTTGCAGTTTGAGGTTCCGGCGCCTGTTGGCACGCGTTTTTTTGCCAACGGTTATCAATCCTGGAGCGAAAGCAGGCTTTATGACCTGGATGAGTCCATTCCACGTTTGCGGGGTATGGCGCGGAAACATTTGGGGTATTCAGGCGATGAGCACATTGCCGGTATTCCGCGCGGGCGCGGGAAGCTGCATTCCTGGACCTACACTTATTTTAAAAAGCCAGGATCTACGGTGCTGGCTGGTTCCTTGAGCGAGCGCACGGGATTCACGCTGTTCCTGTTCGATGCGCGTTCCAATATTTTGACCGTCCGCAAGGACCTTGCAGGGTTAGCGCTGGGACATTCATTTCCAGCCCTGGATATTTGGGTGGGAGAAAGTTCAGAGCGCGATGTGTTTGATGCCTGGTTCCAAACGATGGGTCTGGCAATTCCAGCTGATGAAGCTGGCATGGGCTGGACAAGCTGGTATCGGCACTTTACCCATATTTCAGCGGATATACTCACACAAGACCTTGAAGGCTTGAGCCAAAGCGGGTTGCCTTTTCGTTATTTCCAAATTGATGATGGCTGGCAAACAGCGGTCGGCGACTGGCTTTCCATAAAACCGGGTTTTCCGCAGGGAATGGGCAATATGGCCGCAAAAATAAAGGGGAAAGGGCTTGAGCCAGGGATTTGGCTCGCGCCGTTTGTTGCTTCGGCAAAATCCGAATTAGCGCGCAGAAACCCCGAGTGGCTGCTCAAAGATGGCCATGGGAAACCGATCAAAGCAGGCTGGAACCCGATGTGGGGCGGCTGGTATTACGCCCTCGATTTTTATAATACAGGCGTGCGTGATTATCTGAGCGGAGTTTTTCATACGGTACTCGACAAATGGGGTTATGAACTTTTAAAACTCGATTTCCTCTTTGCCGTGTGCCTTGCGCCGCCGCCTGGGAAAAGCCGGGGTGCGGTGATGTGGGAAGCCATGGAATTCCTGCGTACACTGGCTGGCAAGCGCAAGATACTGGCCTGCGGGGCGCCGTTGGGGGCCTGTTTCGGCCAGGTAGATTTTTGCCGCATTGGCGGGGATATCCACCTGAAATGGGAGCATGGGCTGTTGGCCTGGCTCCGGCACCGGGAGCGGGTTAGCAGTATTGCCTCCTTGCGCAGCACATTGGGGCGTTGGCAACTCAACGGCAAAGGATTTCTCAACGACCCGGATGTCTTTATCCTGCGAAAAGAAAATCAACATCTCTCCGTGGCGCAGCAGCATACCATCCTGATGATCAATGTGTTGCTCGGCGGTTTGCTGTTTACGTCTGACGATTTGGGCGCTTATTCACCAGAACAGTTGAGTGAATTGGCAGCAGCGCTCGACCTGCGCGGGAGCCTTGTCCAGGATGTCAGCATGCTGGAATTAGATGTATACCGCATCAATTTTATGAACCAGGGCGAACGGTTTGAGGCCCTTTGTAACCTCAGTGCGCGCAGGGTATTCGCCGGCAATTCTGTGGAATTGTTGCCTTTTGAAACACTCATTTTACAGCGCCATTAGTCAGAAAAATTACAATTTGGTGCAAAACTGCTTAGAATGCGGTTAATAATTCGAAATTGTTTACGTATTCTGGCATCATGGCATTAAGTTTGCAATCCGATTACATCAGTAACAGCTGATGGCTGATACCCCCCGCTTTTGTACTGTTTTTCTTTACTGGCCTCCCCCAAAGGAGAGGCCGTGTATGCCTGTTTACAATTCACCTTTACAAATTAATCTTAGCGGATGAAAAAACCATTTACAATCTTTTTGCTCATTGCGACCATGTGTTATTTCCTGGCGTGTGTACACGACCCTATTGTGACGCTTGACCGTGAACTTGTTGAATTGCTGGACAACCGCTCACCAACAGGCTCTTTTTCTGGTTACAGGATGCCGGAAAGCAATGATTATGCTTCTTTGCCCCATCAGGATGCAAAGAATCCGGTGACAGCCGCCAAAGCAGAATTGGGCAAGATGCTCTTTTTTGAGACAGGCCTGGGCTTGAGTCCAAAATATCCGTTTTCTAAAGAAGCTTATTCTTGCAGCAGTTGCCATGTTCCAGCACGAGGCTTTACCGCTGGTCGTTTCCAGGGTATTGCTGATGGTGCGCTCGGTTTTGGAGTAAGTGGAGAAACCCGCTCAAAGCACCCGCTCTACGCAGGTGACGAAGTGGATGCCCAAGCCGCACGACCACTGCCAACCATCAACCTGACCTATGTTTCTAATGCTTTGTGGGCCGGGAACTTCGGTTCCTTCGACACCAACCTTGGCACTGAAGGCGTTTGGAACCAGGATACCCTCATCGCGATCAATTTCAAGGGCTTTAAAGGGCTTGAAGCCAACAATGCGCGGGCATTGATCGTACACCGGCAAGTAATCAACAAAGCCGTTACAGATTCCCTGGGATACACGGCGATGTTCGATGCTGCGTTCCCTGATATCCCTGAAGACAAGCGTTACACGATAGAGACGGGCGCTTTTGCCATTGCAGCCTATTTCCGCACCATCCTCACCAACCGGGCGCCTTTTCAACAATACCTGAAAGGTGACAAGACGGCTATGACGGATCAGCAGAAAAGAGGCGCGATCCTTTTCTTTGACAAAGCGGGTTGTGTAAATTGCCATAACAGCCCTTCATTGAACAGCGATCCACATCAATATTTTGCCATAGGAGTAAAAAATCTCTTCCAGAACGGGCACGAGGTTTTCAGGGCCGGGCCAGCTGACAAGCGTAATTTTGGTCGCGGCGGATTCACAGGCCGGGCAGAAGACATGCACAAGTACAAAGTGCCACAGCTTTACAACCTGAAAGATGTCGGGTTCTACTTTCATGGCGCGAGCAAAAATAGTTTGCGCGAAGTTGTTGAGTATTTCAACAATGCGGTTCCGGAAAACCCTGACGTGCCGCTCGACCAAATTTCGCGCTTTTTCCGACCGCTGGGTTTGAGCAGCACGGAAATAGACGACCTCGTGGAGTTTCTGGAAAACGGCTTGTTCGACCCGAACCTGGAGCGCTACGCACCAGACGAAACAATGTCGGGGTATTGCTTCCCTAACAACGACGCGCTCTCAAGAATTGAGATGGGCTGTGATTAAATCGGAAGATACTATTATTGCGTATCCTTTAAGGTAAGCCAAGCCTTTTTTGAAAATATGAGCGTTTGGCTTAATAGTTGGGAGTGTGGCCTGTTGGCGGCACTCCCGATTTTTTTTAAATGACTTTCACCTATTGTACCCCCAGCAGAAAATTCTACAGTAATTTGGCCCAAAACTAGCCAGGAATGATCAGAATAGCCTTGTTTTTAATTTTATGCCTGAATTGCCTTGTATCAGTATGCGCACAGCAAGCCTTGAGCTTGGGGTATTACCTGCCAAACATTGCCTATAATCCTTCAATTCCAACGCCACAATCATGGCTTGGATACCAGGTAGGGGAATACCATGCTTCCCACGACCAGTTGCTCGGCTATATGAGGGCCCTGGCAGCATCCAGCGACCGGATAAAGTTGGAGGAATATGGCCGCTCTCATGAAAACAGGCCTTTGATTTGCCTGACCATTTCTGACCCCTCGAATGTAGCAAACCTGGATAAGATCCAATCACAACGGCAAGCACTGACTGATCCGGATTTGTCCAAAAAGTTGCGCCTGGAAGAATTGCCCGCCGTCAATTATATGGGATATTCAATTCACGGGAACGAAACGAGCGGCAGCAATGCAGCTTTGCTGGTCGCATACTACCTCGCAGCAGGTCAAAGTGATTCCCTTAAGTTGTTGCTGAAAAACACCGTTATCCTCTTTGATCCCTGCTTCAATCCCGATGGCATGCAGCGCTTCTCCACCTGGGTGAACAGCCATAAATCCAAAAACAATACTGCCGACCCTGCCGATGATGAATACAACGAGCCATGGCCCAGGGGCAGAACCAATCACTATGGCTTTGATTTGAACCGAGACTGGTTGGTGGCACAGCAGCCAGAATCGAAAGGGCGGGTGGCGCTTTTCCAAAAATGGAAGCCAAATGTTTTGACAGATCACCACGAAATGGGGTCCAATGCCACATTTTTCTTCCAACCCGGTGTCGCGAGCAGGGTGAACCCGATCACCCCTTTAAAAAACCAGGAGTTGACCGCCAAAATCGGAGGCTTTCACGCGAAGATCCTGAACCAGAATAAAGTGCTTTATTACTCAGGGGAAAATTTTGACGACTACTACTACGGCAAAGGCTCGACATACCCGGATGTACAAGGCGCCATCGGGATATTGTTCGAGCAGGGCAGTAGCAGGGGAACAGCCCAGGAGACTGAAAACGGGTTGTTGACATTCCCCTATTCCATTCGAAACCAGGTCTTTACATCGCTTTCAACACTGAAGGCAGTTGGGGAAATGCGCCTGGAATTGAACAGGTACTTGCGTGAATTTTACCAAACGGCAGTGGAGGAGGCTCGAAAATCAGACATAAAAGGATACCTTTTTGAATGCCGCGATTTACCGGGTCAGGAGTTTACTGACTTATTACAAAAGCAGGGAATCCAGGTGCAAGGCTTGCAGGAAAACCTCAGTTCCAACGGCAAAAACTTTCAACCAAACACCGCGTATTTTGTCCCT
>CAYVPM010000086.1:0-8045 GCA_964453475.1 uncultured Saprospiraceae bacterium
GACCCCGCCCGCAACACCTGCCCGGCTTTCGGTGGCGATGGTGGCTTTGTGCGTTAGCCCTGGCTCGCGAAAGTGTACCTGGTCGTCGATGATTCCCGGCAAAACATAACGCCCGGCAACATCGATTTCAACGTCTGCCGACCCGATGATTTGCAGCTGTATTTTGGCAATCCTACCGTTAATTATCAAAAGGTCAGCTTCCCGGACAACTCCCCTGTTCACAACCCGGGCATTTTTTAGTAAAATTGATCTCATGAAATTCAAAAAAAATGTTATGTCAAATAGGTGAAAAATGAATAAGTGGTAAAAATTTCTTTTCACAGGTCAAAAATTGGGTTAAAATTCTTGGGTTAAAGGAATTATCCCCCAAATGTACTACACGCGATAACCGCCTGAAAATCACTGCGTTAAAGCAAGTCGCAGAAAAAAAGTCAAAAAAACAAAATACAAACATTAAATTTTACAAAGAAAAGGTACCTTTGCAGCAGTAAAAGTACAAGTTCTTACAGGATTTAACTTGTGCCCAAAATTACAAGATGCCCGATTTTCTGGGCTCAAAGATAAAGGTTTAAAATGAAGCGTGTTTTGATGACGTCCTTCTCCGGGAAAGCTCGGAGGGGGACTTTTTTTTATGCCTGTATTCACTAAATCCCATGCAATCCGATAACTTTACGAAATGCAAGATTCAAATACAATACGCGTCCACCCCATGCTGGTTCGAGCTGTTGTGGAGGCACTCCATGCCACCTTCATTGAAAACCGCCATGCCGATAAAGTGATCGAATACATGCTGCGGCAAAATAAAAAAGCCGGCAGCCGGGACAGGGCTTTTATCGCTGAAACGACTTATGAGGCGGTACGGTATTTCCGCCTCTACACTGAAATACTGGGCCGTACACCAACGACACATTTCGACTTCTGGCAAATCTGCGGCATACACTTTGCCGTCACCGATAAAGGCGAACTCCCCAAAATCATCGAGTTCAATGGCCTGGACGTTCAAGATATACTTAAAAAGCAGGCGGAACTCATCAAGCAGCGCGCCATCCGCGAAAGCATCCCCGATTGGATGGACGAATATGGTTCCAAAGCGCTTCCGGAAGTCTGGGATGCCACCCTCTCGTCACTGAACCAGCCTGCCCGTGTCGTGCTGCGCTGTAACACCCTCAAAACAGACCGCTCCGCCCTTCAAAAAGCCCTCGCTTCTGAGCAAATAGATGCCATCCCGGTCGGCGCTGCCGATGCGCTGGTACTCCAGCGCCGCCAAAATGTGTTCAAATCCCAGGCCTTCAAGGACGGCGGCTTTGAAGTGCAGGATTACAGCAGCCAACTTGTCGCTCCGCTGCTCGCCCCTGCCCCCGGCATGCGGGTTGTAGATGCCTGTGCAGGCGCTGGCGGCAAAACCCTGCACCTGGCAGCCTTGATGCAAAACAAAGGCAGCATCATCGCCCTGGACACCCACGAATGGAAACTGGACGCCCTGCGCCTGCGCGCGCGACGAGCCGGCGTTTCCAACATCGACACCCGGCACATCGAGAACAGCAAGGTCATCAAGCGCCTGTTCGGCACGGCCGATCGCCTCTTGCTTGATGTGCCATGCAGCGGCCTGGGCGTACTGCGCCGCAACCCAGACTCCAAGTGGAAACTGCAGCCAGAAAACATAGAGCAGCTACTGCAGACCCAACAAGAGCTGTTGCGCGGCTACAGCCCGATTCTAAAGCCCGGCGGCAAAATGGTGTACGCCACCTGCAGCATCCTGCCCGCTGAAAACCAAGAACAGGTTGCCAGCTTTTTGCAAAGCGAAGCAGGTAAGGAATTTAGGTTGCTGGAAGAAAAGCGGATTTTGCCGCAGGATGAAGGGTTTGACGGGTTTTATATGGCGTTGTTGGAGCGGGTGGGTGTCCTCTCCGAGGCCGGGTGACGCTTGGCCATTTTGGGATTTTCATGCCCAAGCATATTCCAAAAAACAGCGCAATTTGTCAAAATAACGCCCCTTTTTTATTTTTTTCCAAAGAAAATGCTGATTTTCACAATAGTCCTTGTCGATTCGCCGGGAATCAACATACATTCGCCGCTCCTTCAACAACATCAAAAACCATTAATCAATCAGGTTTTTGAACCCGAATTATGGCTGGAAAAAATTATTACGAAGAATCGCTCGAACTCCATAAAAAAAACAAGGGCAAGATCGAAGTGCGGTCTAAAGTTCCGGTTAGCACCATTGCAGACCTTTCTACGGTCTATTCGCCGGGCGTAGCGGCGCCCTGCCTCGCTATCCACGAAAATCCCGACGAGGTTTATACCTATACCATCAAATCGAATACAGTAGCGCTGGTTTCCGACGGCTCGGCGGTGTTGGGACTGGGCAACATCGGGGCAGCGGCCTCTATTCCCGTGATGGAGGGCAAGTGCATGCTGTTTAAGAAATTTGCGAACCTCGATGCCTTCCCAATTTGCCTGGACACCCAGGACACCGAGCAGATCATCCAGACTGTGCGCAACATCGCGCCGGTTTTTGGCGGCATCAACCTGGAAGACATTTCCGCGCCCCGCTGTTTTGAAATTGAAGACCGCTTGCAGGACCTGGGCATACCGGTGTTTCACGACGACCAGCATGGCACGGCCATCGTCACCCTGGCTGCGCTCATCAATGCCGCCAAGGTGTTGGGCAGGAACCTGAATGACATGAAGATCGTTATCAACGGCGCGGGTTCGGCGGGCATTGCCATTGCCAAGTTGCTCCGCGGTTTCGGGCAAAAAAAGCCGAAGGTGAAAGTAGAACATATCATTCTCTGTGACCGGAAAGGCATTATTTCAAATAAACGCGAAGACCTGGCGGACATGCCGCACAAAGTGGAAGCAATGCTGTACACCAATCCGGAGAGCATAAGCGGGACGGTTTTCGATGCCTTGGTGGGTGCAGACGTATTTATTGGCGTCAGTGAAAGCGGCTTGCTGAAATCCGAGCATATCCGCAGCATGGCGAAAGACCCGATCGTGCTGGCCATGGCCAACCCGGAGCCGGAAATTATGCCGGAAGACGCATTTCGGGGCGGGGCAGCCATCTACGGCACCGGGCGCAGTGATTTTCCCAACCAGGTCAACAACGTCCTGGGGTTCCCTGGGATATTCCGGGGCGCTATGGATGCCCGTGCGCCGCGCATCACCGCCGACATGAAACTGGCCGCGGCATTTGCCATTGCGAAGTATTTGAAAAAACCTGACCGGGAACATATTATCCCGGCTGCCCTGGACAAAAAAGTGGCGACAGCGGTGGCGCGTGCGGTGTATAAGGAGGCGATGAAAGCACGTACAAGATCGACTGAACCACATTTAGGTTAGTAAGGTGCTGGTTCACAACCTTGTTTTTTTACCACCTAGGTTTTTTTACCACATAGCGCACATAGTCCACATAGGCGTTGCGCTCGGGCTTTATTTCTTATCCTTTTTCCAAACAGTTGCTTGATTTAGGGATTAAGGTGTAAGAAAAATCGCCTATGTGGACTATGTGCGCTATGTGGTAAAAAAACAAAGTGGTAAAAAACCCTAGATGGTTAGCCACGTGGCCCCACCCGTCGCTCCTGTACTCGCTTCTGCCGGTTTTCCTGCAATTTCTTGATAAGTGCCTCGCGAAACTCGCGTTCGGCAAACGGTATCTTGGCGATCTTGCGCAGGGGCAGCACCTTCCGCAGTTTTTGGTTGAGCTCTTTTTCCAGGTCGAGGTCGCGCTGCTTGCGCTCGAAATAGCGCTTGATGTGCTCCTCCACTTCTGCGTCGCTCATTTGGTCTTCCTGCTTGATCTGCTTGAACTCTTGTTGGAGTTGATCGCGGCGGTCCAAAAACTCGTTGTAGAGCGGCCAGAAGCCCTGTGCTTCTTCCGAGCTAAGCCGAAGCACCCGGGAGAAAACTTCCGCACGGAATTGGGCAAGGCGTTCGTCGCGGCGGTCTGGATCTACTTGTGCCATTGCCACGCCGGAGCTGGCGTTAAAAATGAGGGCAAAGAGCAGTATCTTTTTCATGTTGTGGTGAATTTAAAGTTGAGTGGGCAAATTGGGTATTTTTTTATAGAATTTCCTCCAGTTCTTCTTCGGTCATGTCGTTTAACAGGTGTTCTACGTCTTCCGGGCTGATTTCAAGCGGCTTGGTATTTTTAGGCATTCGTTTTTCCTGGACAGCGGGTGGCTGGTATTCGTTTTCTGTAGTTTCGGGAAGCATGGCCAATTGATCCATTTCCAGGTACTGGGCATTGTCTAACAGATAGGCCTCGATTTCTTCGTCGCTCAGTTCAACGGAAGCAGTGGTTTGATAAATTGGTGACGCAGGTTTAAGGAACCATATTGCTGCGAGCACCAAAGTAAACACAGCAGCGGCTGCCAGGAGGTAATGTGTCAGCGCGACCCGCCGTGCAGGTTTTTTGCTTGTTTTTCCCGGTGCATGCTGATCCAACCCGGATGCTTCAATCCGGCGCATCACCCGTGCCTCAAAGGACTCAAAATAGCCTTCCGGCAATTTGAATGTTTCCTTTTCGGGACGCAGTTTTGACAATTCGGGTGCGATATTTTTTAATTCGTCTTTCATATTCAAGCCCATATTTGGGTTATTCTTGTTCTTTAAATGCCGCTTCAATTTTTTTTGCGGCATGGTGGTATGAGGCTTTCAAGGCGCCTACCGAAGTGCCTAACATTGTGGCCATTTCTTCGTAGGGCATTTCGTCATAATAGCGAAGGTTAAACACAAGCTTTTGTTTATCAGGCAGTTGTGCGATCGCTTTTTGCAATTTCACCTGTATATCGTCCCCTTCAAACCAAGCGTCTGCCGTAAGGCGCATCGACAACGTGTTGGCCGAATCGTCGAGTGATGCGGTGGCATGCCTTTGCTTGTTTTGTAAAAAAGAGATTGCTTCGTTGGTCGCAATCCGATACAACCAGGTATAAAGTTTCGACTTGCCTTCAAACTGCGCAATACCTTTGTAAATCTTGATAAATGTGTTTTGAAGCACATCATCCGCATCGGAATGTACCAGCACAATCCGCCGCACGTGCCAGTAGAGCCGCTCTTTATACTCCGCCATCAGCAGCCGAAACCCACGCTCATAGGTGTGCGTGGCGCTCAGCAATTCTAATATTTTTTCGTCTGAAGTGGTTATAGTCACAGCGGTCTGCAAGTCTCCGTGTTTGGAAATTAAGACGGAAATTATGGGGCAGGGTTTAATTTGACCCGGAAAAAGTAGCAATTTTTTGCATTATTCGGGGAAAAACCGCGCCACACTATTGCAGCTCCGGAATTTTGCACGTAACTTCATAGAAGGAAATGGGCTAGAAATCATTCATTTAAAACAAATAATTTCACAAATGCTTCCTTTCCGTGTGATTGCCCTACTTTTGCTGCGTTTGCATACTTTCGCAGCTTCCTGAAACAAAACCCTATCAACAGAACACCAAGAATAAAGTTCCAAAATGCTCAAACGCCTACATATCCGCAATTATGCGCTGATCGACGAACTCGAAATCAAATTCTCCAATCACCTGACCATCATTACCGGTGAGACTGGAGCGGGGAAATCCATCCTGCTCGGTGCTTTGGGCCTGGTGATGGGCGAAAGAGCCGATTCAAAAGTGTTTTACGATGACTCAAAGAAGTGCATCGTGGAGGCATACTTTGAGGTTGGGGCATACGACCTCAAATCCTTCTTCGAGGAAAACGAACTGGATTACGACAACGAAGTACTCATTCGCCGCGAACTATCGTCTGCCGGAAAAAGCAGGGCCTTTGTGAACGACACCCCTGTGAACAACCAGGTGCTGCAACGCCTCACCGAATCCTTGATCGACCTGCACCAGCAGTTCGACCTGTTGGACATTCATAACGTCAATTTCCAGCTGCGGATGATTGATGCGCTCGCCGACAACAGCGCCCTGCTAAAGGAATACCAAAGCGGGTACAAAGCCTATACCGCCGATCGAAAAAAGCTCGCCGAACTCATCAGCCGCAACGAAAACGGTTCGAAAGAGATGGAATTTTTACAGTTTCAGTTGAACGAGCTTTTGCTGGCCGCCCCCCTGCCCGGTGAGCAGGAAACCCTGGAATCTGAACTTTCCCGCCTGAGCAATGCCGAGGAGATCAAGCGCTCCTACAACATGGCGTATTCCTATATCGCGGATTCGGAACAGAATATAACAGGGCAATTGCAGGAGATCGCGCGGGCACTCGCGCCGACGCGCAAAGTGAGCCCCGAACTTGGAGCCATGAGCGAACGCCTCGATTCCCTGATCGTTGATCTGCAGGAGCTTGCAAAAGACTTTGACCGCATTGCAGAATCCACAGAGCATGACCCGGAACGCATCAATGAAGTACAGGAACGGCTGGATGTGCTGTACAAGTTGCAAAAAAAGCACAGCGTCGATTCCGTGGCGGCCTTGCTGGAAATCCAGGAAAATCTGGAAGCACAAACGGCAGGGTTCACGGATATGGGCGCTGAAATTGCCCGGCTCGAACAAGCGGTTGAAGACCAAGCCAAACGGCTTCGGAACCAGGCTGCAACCCTGAGTCAGCGCCGGCGCAGCATCCCGGGGGCTTTCGAGGAAAAAGTGCACGGCATGTTGCAGCAGCTTTCCATGCCACATGCGCGCCTGCGTGTTGAAATCGCCGAACTCCCCGATCTCTCCCCTACCGGCGCCGACGATGTGCAGTTCCTTTTTGCCAGCAATGTGGGCTCCCGCTTTTTGCCCATCAAAGATGTCGCTTCCGGAGGCGAGCTATCGAGGCTTACCCTTTGCACCAAGAGTCTGGTTGCCGATGCCATCCCGCTGCCTACCCTCATTTTTGACGAGATCGACTCGGGCATCAGCGGCGATGTTTCCTTGAAAATGGGATTGATCCTCAAAGAGTTGAGCGCGCGCCACCAGGTGGTGAGCATCACGCATACCCCTCAGATCGCGGCCCGCGCGGATGCACATTACTTTGTGTACAAAAAAGTGGCCGACAACCGGACGATCACCAATATCCGCCTGCTGGAGCCCGAAGACCGGGTGCGCTCCATTGCAGTGATGCTGAGCGGGAACCCGCCGAGCGATTCGGCGCTGGCGACAGCAAGGGAACTTGTTGGGTAGCGATAGGGACGATGCGATTATTGTTGGTGGCAAGCAGCGATTATGCTGTTATCAGCGTCACATTCAATAATTGCATAACAAATGAAAAGAACCCGAACTTTCCTGCTCTGCCGTCAGGCCGCGGCTTTTTTGGTTGAGAATAGGCTTCTGTACAAAATTGATTTTTTCCTTTCAATGAGGTTTTCTACATTGGACGCGCCAAACAATAAACTTGATTCGGCCAGGCCCTTACTGTCGACGCACTTTTATGTCTAACCGAACGCACAAACCATTACCCGAATGAGCACAGCTACCCGATTCCTCCCAGCCTTTTGTTGCAGCCTTTTTTTCTTTGCAAACAGTATTTCAGCCCAAAACCTGGCATTGTCCACCCAAAACCCTGCCGGGCTCTATGTCTGCGGCGTGGAAACAGTGACCGTGACCATCCAGAATGCCGGAGGCAGTCCTGTTGCCACGACCCTGAGCCTGGGCGCCGTTTTCCCCAATGGCATTACCTATGTGCCGGGCTCTGTTTCGGGAGCTACCGAGTTTAACATTTCCAATTTGGGCTCGCCCGTATTCACCCTTGCCAACCTGCCAGGCGGCGCATCTGCCACGGTGACATTTAGCGTGACCGCCGGCTGTGCCCTGGTGGATGCGATCAACTCCGGGCAACAGTTCTCCAACAGTTTCACCGCAAATTATGCAGGAGGCTCCAAACAGTTGAACGGCAGCAGCTACATCGTTGAAACAGGCCTGGCCAATATCATTTCCGTTACCCCAACCACTATTACAGGCATGAAAGGGGATGTGATCATGCGCACCATCAAACTGAAAAACACCCGTCAAGGGCCCATCCAATCGCTCAAGTACCGCGACCAGCACCAGGCGGGTATCTCCATTGAATTGGTCGGCGCTGTCAACCAGGTGGACAACGCCACCCTTTTTAGCGCAGAT
>CAYVPM010000087.1:0-7871 GCA_964453475.1 uncultured Saprospiraceae bacterium
TACTTCGAACAAAAACTGGATGCCTTGTTCGAAGCATTGGTTGATAAAAAATTCACCCAAAAAGGCCAAGCCAAAAGCCCATTGCCAGAAGAGTATGATTTCAAGGATGGGATAAGCAACCCCCAGTTTTTTCCAGGTGCTACCTTTTTTGGAAAAAAGACATCCATGAAACAGGATGAGGTTTCCCCACTAGACATTGTTTTGGCGCCCGATAAAGGCGGGAACTCATCCTATAGTTTCGGCAGCTACGCCGCATTTTTAAAGTTGGAGATTGATGAAATGGCAATCCCAAGCTTAGAGGCTAAATTACAAAAAGCATTACCCAACCAGAGTCCTGAATTTGTCCGCGCTACCGTGATAGGGCGATTTCAAGACGGGACTCCCCTAACTTTGTCTGACATGCCAAATGGGCGGGAGGAAAATGATTTTAATTACAAAGAGTTGATCAAAGTGGCTGGCCAACAAGTTGTGCAAGATGATTCCGCCGGCGTACGCTGCCCTCATTATGCCCATATCAGAAAGGCCAACCCGCGTTCGCCTGAATTTAAAAACATCCGCATCGTACGCCGGGGTTCCTATTATGAGGAACCTAACAAGGAGGAGATTGGGCAACCTAACAAGAAAGGAATGTTGTTTCTATCGTTTCAAAACAGCCTGGAAACCCAGTTTGAGACAATATTGAACAACTGGATGCTAAACTCCTATTCATACAAGGATGCTCAAGGCAATCTACAAAATATAGGCCATGATATGTTGCTGTACCAAACCAATGCCGAATATACGGTTGCTGCGAACTGGAACGAAATCGTTGATAATGATCATCCAATGAATGTCAAAAAAATCAACATGCCTGGCCAATTCATAACCTTTAAAGGGGGACTATACTTGTTTGCACCAAGTATCTCATTTTTTAAAAAGCTTTGCCCTCCGGAGTTGTCTGTACTAGAAAGAACGAAATCACAATCACCCTTCCTGCCTGGTACAGGCTATAAGATAAAAAGACCACCTTTAGGGCCATCAAATTCGCCCTTAATCCCCGGAACCGAAATAATATTGGAAAAAATCACCTAAAAGCAATAACTGTTCTCAACACCCAGATCATTTTGAAAACTATAATCCAATTTCTTTTCACGTCTACATTATTGACAACCAACCTGCTTGCACAAGAGTCTAAAATCTTGTGGTACAATCAAGTTGGCCGCAATGAAGGATTGTCTTCGCAGGAGCATAATTTATACAGCTTCACCGACGCCGAAGGATATACCTGGATCAGCTCCGAGGCTGGACTCAACCGTTTTGATGGTTATCAGACAAAGCAATACCGCTCTGATTTCCAGGATTCAACGGCCATATACGGGGAGAATATCCAAAGCCGTTTTTTTGAAGATCAACGCCATAATTTATGGTTTTCTACCTACCAGTCTATCCATTGCTACATACGGGCAACGGATAGCTTCCGCCATTTTTTTGTTCGGCCAAAGGGTGGGCAAAGACTGGAAGACAGCTATTATGTTTTTTGCCTGGAACAAGACAGCATTTTGTGGTTTCGAGCCGGAAAGGACATTTACCGGGCCAATGTTTCCGGGACCAATTTTTCGCAGGCTCATTTTGATACCCTTCGCCCGGTGTTTAGTTCGAAGTATTTTCACTTTTCAACAGGTTTGGATTCAGAAGGCGCCGTTAGTCATATTTTTGGTTTCTCCTATGACAAACGGGCAGGTACGGAATGTTGTCGCATCGAGCACGGAGTTTTGCGCGATCAAAATTCCTTTTTTGAACAACCTGACCAGGGAACCGAGGCCTTAAGTGTGTTTCAAGTGTTTTTTGAAAATGAAACAAAGGTGTGGATGACCACGGATAAGGGGATAATTTGTTTGAACCTGGTGCAGCCCAACCAGATTCAGCGCTATCCGGTAAAGTTCCCCGGTTATACCCATTTAGCAGTTCTCGACAATGACCATTTTGTCGTTTCTTTTGGGAAGAAGGGCCTTTTTTTGTTTGATAAAACTACCGGGCAGTTCTCCCCTTTTACCTTGATGTCTGTCAGACAGGACCAAACCCACAAGGAGCTTGATTGCCGGAACCTTTACATCGACCGAAACAAGGTACTGTGGGTCTTTGTACCGCTTAGGGGTGTGTTGTATGTTAACTTGTTGAAACGAAAATTTGACGCTATTTCGGACATCCCGGTATCAAAAGGAGTTAAAGTCAAATTCCGCAACTTCATCCAGGATCATAGCGGGCGTATCTTCTGCGCATACGATGCCGGGATACTTGTCTTTAGCCCAACTGGAAAATTAACAGACCATATCAAGATAGGCATGGGGGCTGTAAAAAGCCTTTCTATCAATTGTATTCAGGAAGATGGAGAGGGTGGGCTGTTGGTGGCTACCAATAAGGGCCTTTGGCATAGTACTTCGGTTAAGCGGCGATTCAACGTTATTCCAGGAACAGCAAATACCGTATTTCTTTATATGTACCGGCTGAGCAATGGCACATTGCTGGCGAGTACGCTGAACAGAGGGGTTTTAGCGGTTAAACGAATCAGGGGCAATTGGAAGCTCTCACCATTGATAGATTCGGAAGCTGGCTACACCTCTATTTTTGAAGATGCGCAGCAGAATATTTATATCTGTTCCAATGAAACCAGCATAAACCGCTTTGTCTTGAAAGCAGACACCTTGCTTTTAATTGATTCCTTGCCTTTTAAAGGTGCTGTTAACGCTTATTGGGAAGATACCAAGGAAAAAACACTTTGGATCGGCACTTCTTTTGGATTGGCAAAAGTCCAGCTAAACGAGGCAGGCAATAGGTTTATATTTTTTACAGAAAAAAATGGCTTGCCGGATCAACACGTACAAAGCATCGTTTCCGATGGGAAAAAGCTTTGGTTGAGTACCAAAGGAGGCCTTTGCAGTTACTTGGAATCGACAGGCTTCCGGCGATACAGTATCGCAGACGGGGCAGTATCCGCCACTTTTTATGAATTTGCAGGCATCAGACTGCAAAATGGGGAGCTATGGTTTGGAGGCGAAAACGGGATTACAAAAATCCCGCCTATACCTGTACCTGACATCAATACAAAGGCAATAGTGTTGATAAATGAAATACGGATCAACGATACCATACCTAAATTCCTTTATGACCAAAAAACCGGCGCTGTTGGGTTCAATCAGATGCAGCATATTACCCTCAAATTCAAGGACAATTCTCTGGCATTCTCCTTTGTTGCCGCCGATTTTGCATTTCCAGAAGGCACTCAATTGCGCTATAAGTTGGAAGGCGCTGATAAAAACTGGGTACTGGTATCGGACGGAAAACCTGTCGTGGCGCGCTATTCCAACTTGGAAGAAAACGATTATGTGCTTCAGGTTCAAGCTGCAAACAGCGACGGTCATTGGAATGATGAACTGCGGCAACTGCATATAAAAATCCTGCCGCCATATTGGAGAACCTGGCAGTTCCGGATGGCTTTAGGCTTGTTGATCATTGGCCTGATAACAGGTGGCTTTTTGTACAGGATAAATCAGATTCGGCGCACTGAACAATTAAAACGCCGTATCTCGGAAAACAAAATGGCGGCACTCATCGCTCAAATGAATCCTCATTTTGTATTCAACAGCCTTCAGTCGATCGACAACTATATTCTGAAAAAGAACCGCAAGCAGGCAAGCGAATACCTGGGCCGCTTCTCACGCCTTATCCGGCTAATCCTGGAGAACAGCCGTCATACGGTTCATTCATTGGAAAAGGAGCGAGAGTTATTGGATTTATACCTCAAGGTTGAAGCGCAACGTTTCAACAAGCCTTTCGAATACGAGCTGATAATTGATGATACCCTGGATACTTATGAGGTCCAGGTTCCGACCATGATGTTGCAGCCATTTGTAGAAAATGCCATCTGGCACGGACTGTTTCACAGCTCGAAACCCGGCCGGATTGAAATTTCCTTACAACTTGTCGACGGATTGTTGAAATGCAGTGTTACCGATAATGGCATCGGGCGGAAATTGGCATCTGAAATAGCCATAAAAAATGGGCGGTCACATGAATCCTTAGCCCTGCAAATTATATTGGAACGCCTCAAAATATTATTCCCCAAACAACAACACCTGTGTACGATTCGATACGCCGACCACTACGACTATGAAGGCCAGGGCGCTGGCACAACCGTTGAGATCTGCCTTCCAGCCCAGCTCTAATTTGCCATTCTTCTGCCATTTTCAATATCCGCTCTCCTGCCTTGTTGGGAAAGAGGCCCAGCCTGTACATCCAAAAACTGCGCTCGTACACTGTGGCGTGGCGGAGATTAACGTATATTATAATTTTGTCTCAACGAGAAAAAACGAAATGGTTGCCACCATTCCAGGGATACTTAGACTTTTGTCAAGTAAGCAGTTGCCTCGAAAAATCGAGTTTTTCGCCTCTATGGGCTGGCCCCAAAAAACCGTTTTTGCCCTTCTTCAATGGCGTGTTTTTTTCCCCCGCCGGCGCAGTGATTTTGAAAGGACTTGGCCAACAAGCCTAACACAAAAGCTGCGCTGGCATTTTTTTTGTTCCCTTGGCACGTGTTTTTTCAACAAATAGATTTCAACACATGTTTTTTTTCAACACATATTTTTCAACACATAGACACATAGAGACATAGGACACATAGCTTTTTCTGCTTAGCAAACTATGTGTTCTATGTCTCTATGTGTCTATGTGTTGAAAAAATATGTGTTGAAATCTATATGTTGAAAAAATATGTCAATTTGGGGCATTGTTTAGAAAACATAGTTCGAATTCTCCGCGCCCAAAATGCGGATGCTCAGTAAGAATAATATTATCCCCAAGGAAAGGGAACAACGTTTTAATGTCTGAAATGCCTCAGCCCGGTCACCGCCATTGCCATACCCCGCGCATCACAAGCATCCACCGAAAGCTGGTCTTTGATGGAGCCTCCTGGCTGAACGATGGCAGTAATTCCGGCCTCATGGGCAATTTCCACACAATCAGGGAAGGGAAAGAAAGCGTCGCTGGCCATGACGGCGCCTGCAGGGTCGAAGCCGAAGCTTTTGGCTTTGGCAATGGCCTGGCCCAGCGCATCTACGCGGTTGGGCTGGCCGCATCCCATACCGATTAGTTGGCTGTCTTTCACCAAAGCAATGGCGTTTGATTTGAGGTGTTTGCAGCATTTGGCCGCAAATAGCAGTGCTTTGGTCTCTTCGGGGCTGGGTGTGCGCTGGGTGACGGTTTTGAGCTCGGCGGCAGTTTCCATCTTAAGGTCGGTGTCTTGCTCTACTACCCCATTGAGCAGGCTGCGAAAGGAGCGCTGCTGTACATCGAAATCTTTGATTTTCAGCAGAATACGGGCATCCTTCTTCTTCAGGTGCGCCAGTGCGTCGGCTTCAAAATCCGGCGCTATGAGCACCTCGTAGAACAGTTTGTCGATCGCTTCGGCTGTGGCAAGGTCCACGGAGGCGTTGGTGATGAAAATACCGCCGAAAGCCGAAGTGGTGTCACAAGCGAGGGCCGCCTGCCAGGCTTCCAGCACGGTGCTGCGTTGGGCTACCCCACAAGCATTGGTATGTTTTAATATAGCGAAACAAGGCTTGGAAACCTCGAATTCACGCATCAGTTGCACGGCAGCGTCGATGTCAACCAGGTTGTTGTAAGAAACCGCCTTGCCATTCAGCTTGTCAAATACCTGGCCGAAATCGCCAAAAAATACGCCACGCTGGTGCGGGTTTTCACCGTAACGCAGCACTTCTCCGTGGTGGATGGAATGTTTGAATGCCAGTTCCGGGCTGTCTTTGTCGAACCACTTGAATATCGCTGTGTCGTAGTTGGACGTGACTTTGAAGGCGCGGCGGGCAAATTCGCGGCGGTCGCCGTCGGTCAATGCACCTTTCTGATTCTCAAGCAGGTCACGGAACAAGCCATATTCTTCCATGGAAGCCACAACGGCCACGTCGCGCCAGTTTTTAGCAGCAGCCCGGATGAGGGACACACCCCCGATGTCGATTTTTTCGATGATCGCCTCTTCGCTCCCGCCTTCGGCAACGGTGGCTTCAAAGGGATAGAGGTCGACGATGGCGCAGTCAATTTCCGGGATGCCGTATTCGGCGAGCTGGGCAAGATGCCCCGCTTCGCGGCGGGCAAGCAGCCCACCAAAAACAGCAGGGTGCAGGGTTTTTACCCGCCCATCCAGGATGCTGGGATAGCCCGTGAGCGATTCCACGGCAGTGACGGGGATGCCCATTTTTTCGATGTAGGATTGGGTGCCGCCTGTGCTGTACAATGTCACGCCCAAGGCGTGCAACTGCTGGATGATGGGGTCTAGGCCGATTTTGGAATAAACGGAGATCAGGGCTGATTTAATGGGCTTGCTGTTGTTGTTGGACATTAAAATATCTTTGTTTGACCCACCACATTCCTGTTTGGTTTGGGCAAAAAGTGTTTGAAAGCAATATCGCTCAGGCGGCGCAAAAGTACGTTATGCGCGGCTACTCTGCCACGGGCGACCTGAAAAAAGCTTTAGAGCACGCCAAAATAGCCCTTGGCCAAGCCCCCGATGATGTGAACAAAAAGAGTTTGGAAGCTTTCATAAAAACATTGGCGGAGGGGAAGGCGATCGGGCAGTGAGGATTTGGGTTTCAGGTTTTGGGTTTCAGGTTTCGGGTTGGCTTCGTGTCTTGAACCTGTTTAAATGACACAACAGGGAGGCTAGTGCCGCATCCGGCGAATATGCTATGAATCTACTGCCACATTTTCCCTTCATCTGCGTTATTCGTCGGTTAAAATATCCCGTATTTCTCCCTCCTCACGCCTTGATGAATGAAAAATCTGCTTCGTATATTCATAGCATATTCGCCGGATGCGGCACTAGTCTTTGCATTAATCTTTTCCGAATACCAAGCGCGAAGCCAACCTGAAACCTGAAACTCGAAACCCGAAACCTGAAACCTAAAGCCCGAAACCCGAAATTAAAAAACCCACTTGTCAATCTTTACCACTGGTTTCGGATAATCTCCCAATCCAAGCTGCTGCCGCTCTGCGGAGTTGTATTGATCGGGGCGATGGGTCTTTTCAGGCGGCACATTGGCGAATTCAGGGCACCAATTTCGCACGTAATCGCCATTGGGGTCGTAGGTTTTGGCTTGTGTAAGGATGTTCACTTCCCGGTCTTCACGGGGGTCGCTGCCCACGCCGGCGACGTAGTTCCAGTTGCCCCAGTTGCTGCATGGGTCGTAGTCGATGAGTTGGCTTTCGAAGTATTCGGCGCCCATTTGCCAGTTCACTTTCATGTCGCGCACCAGGAAAGCGGCCACGTTTTGCCGGCCCCGGTTGCTCATCCATCCGGTGTTGTTGAGTTCGCGCATGTTGGCGTCGATGAAAGGGATGCCCGTGCGGCCGTTGGCCCAGGTGGAAAATGCTTCGCGATTGTTTTTCAAATGGCGCAGCGGTTTGTTTTGAATGCCACCTTTCAGGAATATTCGGTTGCCGTGTTTTTTACCCATCAGACGGAAGAAGTCGCGCCACAGCAATTCGAAGAAAAGCCAATGGGTACTTTCATTGGCGATGCGCTCGCGTTCGTAGCGCTTGAGCTCGTGGTACACCAGTTTGGGCGAAAGACAACCCTGTGACAGCCAGGGGGGGAGAACTTTGAAGAATAGTCGCCGCCCAACAGCCCGTTGCGGGTTTCTTTGTAAGTGGCCACCAGGTCTTTTTCCCAAAAGTAGTAGCGCAGGCGCTTCAAAGCTTCTGTTTCACCGCCTTTAAATTGTAGCGCTACCAGTGCGTTTTGGGTCAATGACTCGTGGCCAAATGATTCCAGGCTTGGAATCTCTCCGGGTTCTATGAAAGGGGGCAATGGGGGCAAAGAGGAG